>DATBLK010000393.1:0-7614 GCA_036555405.1 Anaeromyxobacteraceae bacterium | reverse complement strand
TCCTTGACGAAGCGGGCGCCGGCGTTCTCCTCCTGCCCGCCGATCTCGCCGATCATGATGACGGCGTCGGTGTCCGGGTCCTCCTCGAAGCGCTCCAGGCAGTCGACGAAGTCGGTCCCGTGGACCGGGTCGCCGCCGATGCCCACCGCGGTGGACTGGCCGAACCCGAGGTCGGTGAGCTGCTTGACCGCCTCGTAGGTGAGCGTGCCGGAGCGCGAGACCACGCCGATGCGGCCCGGCCGGTGGATGTGGCCGGGCATGATCCCGATCTTGCACGCCCCCGGCGTGATGACCCCGGGGCAGTTCGGGCCCACCAGGCGGATCCCGGGGCGGCCCTCGAGGTAGCGGCGCACCTTCACCATGTCGAGGGTGGGGATGCCCTCGGTGATGCAGACGATGACGGGCACGCCGGCGTCGGCGGCCTCGAGGATGGCGTCGGCGGCGAACGGCGGCGGGACGAAGATGGCCGAGGCGTCGGCCCCCGTCTCCCGGACGGCGTCGAAGACGGTGTGGAAGATGGGGACCCGCTCCTGGAAGGTCGTGCCCCCGCGGCCCGGCGTGACGCCGGCGACCACGTTGGTGCCGTAGCCCATCATCTGGCCGGCGTGGAAGCTGCCCGCCGATCCGGTGATGCCCTGCACCACCACCCGCGTGTCCTTGTCGACGAAGATGCTCACCGGTCCTCCCGTCAGGCTGCCTTGGAGGCGGCGACGGCCTTGCGGGCCGCGTCGCCGAGGTCGTCGGCGGAGACGATGCGAAGCCCGCTCTGCGCCAGGATCTGCCGGCCCACCTCGACGTTGGTCCCCTCCAGCCGCACCACCAGCGGCATCTTGAGCTCCACCTGGCGCACCGCGGCCACGATCCCCTTGGCGATGACGTCGCACTTCATGATGCCGCCGAAGATGTTCACCAGGACCGCCCGGACCTTCGGGTCGGAGAGCAGCAGCTTGAAGGCGGCCGTCACCTTCTCCTCGTCGGCGCCGCCCCCCACGTCGAGGAAGTTCGCCGGCCGGCCGCCGGAGAGCTGGATGATGTCCATCGTCGCCATCGCCAGGCCGGCGCCGTTCACCATGCAGCCGATGTCGCCGTCGAGCGCGATGTAGGAGAGGTCCCACTCCCGGGCCCTGGTCTCCCGCGGGTCCTCCTCGTCGGGGTCCCGCAGGGCGGCGATGTCGGCGTGGCGGTAGAGCGCGTTGTCGTCGAGGTTCATCTTCGCGTCGAGCGCCACCAGCGTCCCCGACTCGGTGACCACCAGCGGGTTGATCTCCAGAAGGGAGGCGTCGGCGGCGTCGTAGGCCTGGGAGAGCGCGGTGGCGAAGCCGGCGAAGTTCTTCACGGTCTCGCCGGTGAGGCCGAGCCCGTAGGCCAGCCGCCGCGCCTGGAAGGGGACGAACCCGGTGGCCGGGTCGACCGCCACCTTCAGGATCTTCTCGGGGTGGCTCTTGGCGACCTCCTCGATCTCGACGCCGCCCTCCGAGGAGGCCATGAGCGTGGTGCGGCCCGTCTGCCGGTCGAGCGTCATGCCGAGGTACAGCTCCCGGGCGATGCGGAGCCCCTCCTCCACCCAGACCTTGCGGACCTGCCGCCCCTCCGGGCCGGTCTGGGGCGTCTTCAGGAACATCCCCAGCATGTCGGCGGCGAGGCGGCGGGCCTCCTCCGGCGAGTGGGCCAGCTTCACGCCGCCGCCCTTGCCGCGGCCGCCGGCGTGGATCTGCGCCTTCACCACCACCGTGCCGCCGCCGAGCTGCCGCGCCGCCCCCTCGGCCTCCTGGGGGCTGGTGCAGAGGACGCCGCGCGGCACCGGCACGCCGTAGCGGTGGAGGATCTCCTTGGCCTGGTACTCGTGGATCTTCACGCCAGCCTCGCTCGGCTAGAGCCGCGTTTCGGCGACCGACTTCCTGACGCTCTCCACCGACTTCGCCAGCATCGCCTTCTCGGCGTCGTTGAGGTCGAGCTCGACGACGCGCTCCACCCCTCCGGCGCCGATGACCGCTGGTACGCCCACGAACAGGCCGTTCACGCCGTACTGGCCCTGGAGGAGCGCCGAGCAGGGCAGCACCCGCTTCTTGTCCCTCAGGAAGCTCTCCGCCATGGTGATGGAGGAGATGGCCGGAGCGTAGAAGGCCGAGCCGGTGCCGAGGAGCTGCACGATCTCGCCGCCGCCCTTGCGGGTCCGCTCGACGATGGCGTCGAGCTTCGCCTGCTCGAGGAACTTCGTGAGCGGGATCCCGTTCACGGAGCTGTACCGGAGCAGGGGCACCATGTCGTCGCCGTGGCCACCCAGCACCATGGCGCAGACGTCCTGCGGGGACACCCCGGCGGCTTCGCCGACGAAGTACTGGAAGCGGGCGGTGTCGAGCACGCCGGCCATGCCCACCACGCGGCTCTTGGGGAGGCCGGTGATCTTGTACATCGCGTACACCATGGAATCGAGCGGGTTCGTCACCACGATGACGAAGGCGCCCGGCGCGTAGGCCTTGATGCCCTCGGCGACCTTGGTGATGGCGTCGAGGTTCACCTTCATGAGGTCCTCGCGGCTCATCCCCGGCTTGCGGGGGACGCCGGCGGTGACGATGCAGACGTCGGCGCCCTTGATGGCCGCGTAGTCGGTGATGCCGCCGCCGCTCAGGCTCACGTCGAACTTGAAGATGCCGCGCGTCTGCTGCAGGTCCAGGGCCTTGCCCCTGGCCGCTCCCTCGATGAGGTCCACCAGGACCACGTCGCCGAGCTCTCGCTGGCCGGCCAGGAGCGCCATGGTGCCGCCGATCTGGCCGGCGCCGATGAGTGCGATCTTGTTGCGAGCCATGTGGGTCCCTCCCCCTGGAGTGGTTGCCGACTACATGTGCTTGATGATCTCGTCGCCGAACTGGGAGCACTTCACCTCGACGGTGTCGCCCACCCCCTCCTGCTTCATCAGGCGGGCGAAGTCGTACGTGACCCGGTGGGCCCCGATGGCGCCGTCCATGCCCTTGACGATCCTGTCGGCCGCCTCGGTCCAGCCCATGTGGCGCAGCATCATCTCGCCGGAGAGCACCACCGAGCCCGGGTTCACCTTGTCCTGGTCGGCGTACTTCGGCGCCGTCCCGTGGGTGGCCTCGAAGATGGCGTGGCCGGTGACGTAGTTGGCGTTGCCGCCGGGCGCGATGCCGATGCCGCCGACCTGGGCCGCCAGCGCGTCGGAGAGGTAGTCGCCGTTCAGGTTCAGCGTGGCGATGACGTCGAACTCCTCGGGGCGGGTCAGGACCTGCTGCAGGGTGATGTCGGCGATGGCGTCCTTCACCAGGAGCTTGCCCTTCGCGAGCTCGGCCTTCTGCTCGGCGCTGGCGGCCTCCTCGCCCTTCGCCGCCTTGGCGCGCTCCCACTGCTCCCAGGTGTAGACCTTGCTCCCGAACTCCCTCTCGGCGAGCGCGTAGCCCCAGTTCCGGAAGGCGCCCTCGGTGAACTTCATGATGTTGCCCTTGTGGACGAAGGTCACGCTCTTGCGCCGGTTGGCGAGGGCGTAGTCGATGGCGGCGCGGACCAGGCGCTCCGTGCCTTCCCGGGAGACCGCCTTCACGCCCACCCCGGCGCTGCCGGGGAACCGGATCTTCTTGTACTCCTTCGGAAACTCCTTCTCGAGAAAGCCGAGCAGCTTCTTCACCTGCTCGCTTCCGGCCTCCCACTCGGTCCCGGCGTAGATGTCCTCGGTGTTCTCCCGGAAGATCACCATGTCGACCTTCTGGGGGTTCTTCACCGGGCTGGGAACGCCCTTGAACCAGCGCACCGGCCGCAGGCAGACGTAGAGGTCGAGCAGCTGGCGCAGCGCGACGTTGAGCGAGCGGATGCCCCCGCCGATGGGCGTGGTCAGCGGCCCCTTGATTCCGATGACGTAGTCGCGGAAGGCGGCCACGGTCTCGTCGGGGAGCCAGGTGTTGAACCGGGTGAAGGACTTCTCGCCCGCGTAGACCTCCATCCAGGCGATCTTGCGCTTGCCGCCGTATGCCTTCTCGACGGCCGCGTCGAAGACCCGAACGCTGGCGCGCCAGATGTCGCGCCCGGTGCCGTCGCCTTCGATGAACGGGAGGATGGGCCGGTCGGGCACCACCAGCTTGCCGCCGGCGAACTGGATCTTCGCGCCGTCCTTCGGGACCGCTGGCTTCGCGTCTGCCATACTCTGGAGACCTCGGGCGAGGGGTGGAGGCGGCTTTCTACACCCCCGGATCGACTCTGTAAAGGACGAATGCACCCGGCCGGGATCACCGCGCCGCGCCGCCCACAAGCACCCTTCCATCCCAGGTAACCAGAAGGGGCGCCCGTCCGGAGCAGCGCCTCCCGGGCGGGTGCCCCGTCAGCGGCGGAAGGGCGGCGGCGTGGCCGCCGGCGCCGAGAAGTCGTAGAGCGACTCGACCTTCACGTTGCGGTAGCGCTCGAGCTTCTGCGCCATGCGGGAGAGCTGGGCCAGGAAGGCCCGCACGTCCGGCGCGGAGCCCCGCGCCGCCGCCTTCCGGCGCCGCTTCACCTCGGTGAGGATCTGCTTGCGCACCTCGCGCGGGTGGAAGAGGAACGCGCCCGAGAAGTAGAGCTTGCCGTCGTAGGGCAGGAGCCGGGCCTCGAGGAGGTCGTCCTTCTGGAGGCCGGCGAGCTGGCGCCGCTCGGCGACCTCGTGGTCGTGGCCGGTGAACACGTCGCGCAGCCGCACCCACTCGCCGGGGAGGACCTTGCGGATCTCGAAGAGCCGGTGGACGCTCTTGCCCAGGGCCCGGAAGCGCGCCAGCTCCTCCGACGGGAAGGCCCCGCCCTCGGCGGCCAGGAAGGTCTCTAGGGTGGTGTCGGGGCCGCCGCCCGGGCGGTGGTCGTAGAGGTAGGCGTCGAGCATCCCGTTCACCCGGGCCTCGAAGCTCCGCTCGTCCTCGTGCGGCTCGCCGAAGAGCGCGAAGTGCTCCCGGCGCGCCCGGAGGAGCTCGTCCTGCCGCGCCTCGGCCGTCGCCCAGGCGAGGAGCCGGTCGTGCAGCTCCTGGAGCGTCATCGGCGCTCCATCATCCGCACGAAGCGCGCGAAGAGCTGGCGGGCGTCGTGCGGGCCCGGCGAGGCCTCGGGGTGGTACTGCACGCCGAAGGCCGGGGCGTCGAGCACCTCGACGCCCTCGACGGTGCCGTCGTTCAGGTTCAGGTGGCTGACCCGGGCGCGCTTCCCGAGCGAGGCGGCGTCCACCGCGAAGCCGTGGTTCTGGCAGGTGATGTCCACCTTCCCGGTGGCGAGGTCCTTCACCGGCTGGTTGGCCCCCCGGTGCCCGAACTTCAGCTTGTAGGTTCGGCCGCCGACGGCGAGGGCCAGGATCTGGTGACCCAGGCAGATGCCGAAGACCGGGACCTTGCCGAGGAGCCCGGACACGGCCTCGCGGGCCCCGGCGACCGCCGCCGGGTCCCCGGGCCCGTTGGTGAGGAACACGCCGTCGGGCCGGAGGCGGAGCGCCTCGGCGGCCGCGGTGCGGCCGGGGAGGACGGTGACCCGGCAGCCGGACTCGGCCAGGAGCCGGAGCATGGCGCGCTTGAGACCCCAGTCGTAGGCCAGGACGTGGAACCGCGGCGCCGGGGCCGGCCGCCGCTCGGCGGCGCGCCAGGCGTCGGCCCCGCCCTCGGTCCACTCGTAGGCCGAGGGCGTGGAGACGCGCGTGGCCAGGTCCTGGCCCTCCATGCCCGGGAGGCTGCGGGCCCGCTCCACCAGCGCCGCCCCGCTCCCCGACGACGAGACCACGCCCATCTGCGCGCCGGCGGTGCGCAGGTGGCGCGTCAGCCGCCGGGTGTCGATGCCGTGGATCCCGACGACGCCGTGGGCGGCGAGGTAGGCGTCCAGGCTGCGCTCGGCGCGGAAGCTCGAGGGCGCCGGGGCGCGGTGCCGGACGATGAGGGCGGTGGCCTGCGGCCGCGCCGACTCCTCGTCCGCGCCGTTCACGCCGTAGTTCCCCTGCTCCGGGTAGGTCATGCAGACCATCTGCCCGACGTACGAGGGGTCGGTGAGGATCTCCTGGTACCCGGTCATCGAGGTGTTGAAGACCACCTCGCCGGCGGCCTCGCCGGCGGCCCCGAAGGCCAGGCCCTCGTAGACCTCGCCGTCGGCCAGCGCCAGGAGGGCGCGCTTCACCGGTCGCCCTCCCCGAGCTCGAAGACCAGCCGCCCGCCGACGAGCGTGTGGGTGCAGCGGCCGGCCAGCCGCGCGCCCTTCCAGGGCGTGTTGCGCCCCTTGGAGCGGAAGCGGGCGGGGTCGACGGTCCACTCGGCCGTCGGGTCGAGCACGGCGACGTCGCCGGGCGAACCCCGGGCCAGGGTCCCGCCGGGCAGGCCGAAGACGCGGGCCGGAGCCGCCGTCAGCGCCTCCACCAGGCGCCCCTCGCCCAGGACGCCGCGCCGGACGAGCGCCAGGCAGACGGCGAAGGCCGTCTCGAGCCCGACCACCCCGTTGGCCGCCTGGTCGAACTCGACCTCCTTCTCGACGGCGGAGTGGGGCGCGTGGTCGGTGGCGATGCAGTCGAGCGTCCCGTCGGCGAGCCCCTCCTGCACGGCGCGAAGGTCCCCGGCCGAGCGCAGCGGCGGGCTCATCTTGAAGGAGGTGTCGTAGCCGGCGCGGGCCAGGTCCTCGTCGGTGAGCGAGAGGTGGTGCGGGGCCACCTCGGCGGTGACGCGGAGGCCGCGCCGCTTCGCCTCCCGCACCGCCCGGACGCTGCCCGCGGCGCTGACGTGCTGGACGTGGAGCCGGCCGCCGGTCAGCTCGGCGAGGGCGATGTCGCGGAGGACGAAGACCTCCTCGGCCTGGGCGGGCATCCCCCGCAGCCCCAGCCGCGTCGCCGCCGGCCCCTCGTGCATGGCCCACTTCCCGGCCAGCGCCGGGTCCTCCTCGTGGACCGCCACCGGGAGGTCGAAGGCCCGGGCGTACTCGAGCGCCCGCCGCATCAGCGCCGGCGAGGCGACCGGGCGCCCGTCGTCGGAGACCGCGACGCAGCCGGCGGCCCGGAGCTCGCCGAGCTCGGCGAGCTCCTCCCCCTTCTGGCCCCGGGAGAGACAGCCCACCGGGTAGACGCGCGCCAGCCCGGCGGCGGCCGCCCGCTGCAGGACGAGCTCGACCACCGAGGCGCTGTCGGCGGGCGGCGCGGTGTTGGGCATCGCCGCCACCGCGGTGAAGCCGCCGGCCACCGCGGCCCGCGCCCCGGTCTCGACGGTCTCCTTGTACTCCTGGCCCGGCTCGCGGAGGTGGACGTGGAGGTCGATGAAGCCGGGCGTGACCCAGCGCCCGGCGGCGTCGACGACGCGGGCGCCGCGAGGCGGCTCCAGGCGCTCGGCCACCTCGGCGACGACGCCGTCGCGGACCACCACGGTCCGCACCCCGTCGACCCCGGACGCGGGGTCGATGACCCGGCCGCCCCGGATGAAGACGGGCTCCGGCGCGTCGCCCCGGGTCACGCCGGGCCTCCGGCCTCGGCGGCCCGGCCGCCGGCGAGCAGGTAGAGGATGGCCATCCTCACCGCCACCCCGTTCTCGACCTGGTCGAGGATCACGCTCCGGGCGCCGTCGGCGACCTCGGGCGAGAGCTCCACGCCGCGGTTGATGGGGCCGGGGTGGAGGATGGCGCAGCCCGGGGTCA
>DATBLK010000360.1:0-19332 GCA_036555405.1 Anaeromyxobacteraceae bacterium | reverse complement strand
CGAGGTCGTCCTCCTGAACTCCAACCCGGCGACGGTGATGACCGACCCGGGCCTGGCCGACCGCACCTACGTCGAGCCCATCACCCCCGCCTTCGCCGAGCAGATCCTGGCCCGCGAGAAGCCCGACGTCCTGCTCCCCACGCTCGGGGGCCAGACCGCGCTGAACCTGGCGGTGGCCCTGGCGCGGAACGGCGCCCTGGCGCGACACGGGGTGGCGCTCATCGGCGCCTCGCTCGAGGCCATCGAGAAGGCCGAGGACCGGCAGCTCTTCAAGCAGGCCATGCAGCGCGTCGGCGTGGAGATGCCGAGGTCGGGCTACGCCACCAGCTGGGAGGAGGCGGGCGCCGTCGCCGAGTCCATCGGGTTCCCCGTCATCATCAGGCCCTCCTTCACGCTGGGCGGGGAGGGGGGCGGGGTCGCCTACAACCTCGTCGAGTTCCGGGAGCTGGCGCGGCGCGCCCTGCAGCTCTCCCCGACGCACACCATCCTCTGCGAGGAATCGATCATCGGCTGGAAGGAGTACGAGCTCGAGGTGATGCGCGACCGGAACGACAACGTCGTCGTCATCTGCAGCATCGAGAACCTGGACCCCATGGGGATCCACACCGGCGACTCCATCACCGTGGCGCCGGTCCAGACCCTGAGCGACAAGGAGTACCAGGTGATGCGCGACGCCTCGATCCGCATCGTCCGCGAGATCGGGGTCGACACCGGCGGCTCCAACATCCAGTTCGGCGTTCACCCGGCGACGGGCCGGATGGTGGTCATCGAGATGAACCCGCGCGTCTCGCGCTCGTCGGCCCTGGCCTCCAAGGCCACCGGCTTCCCCATCGCCAAGATCGCCGCCAAGCTGGCGGTGGGCTACACGCTCGACGAGATCCGCAACGACATCACCCGGGAGACGCCGGCGAGCTTCGAGCCCACCATCGACTACGTGGTGACGAAGATCCCGCGTTTCGCCTTCGAGAAGTTCAAGGGCGCGGACGAAACCCTCACCACCCAGATGAAGTCGGTGGGCGAGGTGATGGCCATCGGGCGGACGTTCCAGGAGAGCCTGCAGAAGGCGCTCCGCGGCCTGGAGATCGACCGGGCCGGGCTCGAGTCCCCCCTGGGAAAGCGGCCGGGCGACGCGTTCTCCGAGGCGGAGCGCGGCCGGATCCGCGCCGAGCTCGGCACCCCGCGCGCCGCCCGCATCTTCTGGGTGGGCGAGGCCTTCCGCGGCGGTCTCCCGGTCGAGGAGGTCCACCGGCTCACCGCCATCGACCCCTGGTTCCTCCGCGAGATCGAGGAGATCGTCGCCCGCGAGGCCGAGCTGGCGCGCGGGCTCCCCGCCGACGCGGCCGCCTGGCGCGCCGCCAAGCGCATGGGCTTCTCCGACCGGCGCCTCGCGGCCCTGGCCGGCACGACCGAGCGCGCGGCGCGCGAGGCCCGCTGCGCCGCCGGCGTCCGCCCGGTCTTCAAGCGGGTCGACACCTGCGCCGCCGAGTTCGAGGCCTACACGCCATACCTCTACTCGACCTACGAGGAGGAGGACGAGGCCGCCCCCACCAGCCGCCGCAAGGTGATGATCCTGGGCGGCGGCCCGAACCGCATCGGGCAGGGGATCGAGTTCGACTACTGCTGCGTCCACGCCTCCTTCGCCCTGCGCGAGGCCGGGTTCGAGACCATCATGGTCAACTGCAACCCGGAGACGGTCTCCACCGACTACGACACCAGCGACCGGCTCTACTTCGAGCCGCTCACCCTCGAGGACGTGCTGGAGATCGTCCGGGTGGAGCGGCCCGAGGGGCTCATCGTCCAGTACGGCGGCCAGACGCCGCTGAAGCTGGCGGTGCCGCTCCACGAGGCCGGGGTGCCCATCCTCGGGACCGCGCCGGACGCCATCGACCGGGCCGAGGACCGGGAGCGCTTCGCCGCCCTCATCGACAGGCTGGGGCTGCGCCAGCCGGCGAACGGCGTGGCCCGGAGCGCGCCCGAGGCCTTCGAGGTCGCCCGGCGCATCGGCTACCCGGTGATGGTGCGCCCCTCCTACGTCCTCGGCGGGCGGGCCATGGAGGTCGTCTACGACGACGCCGATCTGGAGACCTACCTGCGGGAGGCGGTGCAGGCGTCCAACGAGCGCCCGGTGCTCGTCGACCGGTTCCTCCGCGACGCCGCCGAGGTGGACGTCGACGTCGTGGCCGACGGAACCGACGTCGTCGTCGGCGGCGTGATGGAGCACATCGAGGAGGCCGGCATCCACTCCGGGGACTCGGCCTGCGCCCTGCCGCCGCACACCCTGTCGGCCGCGGTCGTCGCCGAGATCGAGCGCCAGTCGGTGGCGCTGGCGCGGGAGCTGGGCGTGGTCGGGCTCATGAACGTCCAGTTCGCCATCCAGGCGGGGGCCATCCACGTGCTCGAGGTGAACCCGCGCGCCAGCCGCACGGTGCCGTTCGTGGGCAAGGCCACCGGCCTGCCGCTCGCCAAGGTGGCGGCGCTGGCGATGGTGGGCCGGCGGCTCCGCGACCAGGGCGTCACCTCCACGCCGCGGCCGCGGCACGTCTCGGTGAAGGAGGCGGTCTTCCCCTTCGCCCGCTTCCGCGGCGTCGACACGGTCCTCGGCCCGGAGATGAAGTCCACCGGCGAGGTCATGGGCATCGACCGCGACTTCGAGGGCGCCTTCTGGAAGGCCCAGGCGGCCGCCGGCAACACGCTTCCCGCAGGCGGCGTGCGGCGGCGCGCCTTCGTCTCGGTCCGGGACGCCGACAAGGCGGGCGCGGTGGACCTCGCGCGGCGGCTCGCCTCCCTGGGCTTCGAGATCCTGTCCACCGCGGGGACGGCGGCCTTCCTCGGGGCGCGCGGCATCGCCGCCACGCCGGTGCGCAAGGTGAAGGAGGGCCGGCCGTCGATCGTCGACCGGATCATCGACGGCGACGTCCACTTCGTCATCAACACCACCAGCGGGAAGGCCGACCTCGTCGACAGCTACTCCATCCGCCGCGAGACCCTGATGAAGCAGCTCCCCTACTTCACGACCATGACCGGCGCCCGGGCCGGCGTGGGCGCGATGGAGGCGGCGCGGGCCGGGCGCCTGGAGGCGCGGACGCTGCAGGAGTACCACCGGGAAAGCCGGGAGCCGGCCGGCGCCACCCGGACGGCGGGTTGACATCCGCCCCCCCCGCCGGGCACGATCTTCGGGCACGAGAGCGGCCGCCCCCAGGGGCGGCCGTGGGCTTTTGCGCCGAGGACGAGGCATGGCCGACGCTCGCATCCCCATGACCAAGGCGGGACTGGTGAGGCTCCAGGGGGAGCTGAAGCGCCTGAAGTACGCGGAGCGGCCCAAGATCGTGAAGGAGATCGCCGAGGCCCGCTCCCACGGCGACCTCTCCGAGAACGCCGAGTACCACGCCGCCAAGGAGAAGCAGTCGCACCTCGAGGGGCGCATCGCGCAGGTGGAGGACTGGATCGCCCGGGCGGAGGTCATCGACGTCTCGAAGCAGAAGGGCGACCGCGTGGTCTTCGGCGCCACGGTGACCCTGGCCGGGTCCTCGTCCGGCGACGAGGTCCGCTACCGGATCGTCGGCGAGCTCGAGGCCGACGTGAAGCAGGGCCGGATCAGCGTGACGAGCCCCATGGCCCGCGCCCTCATCGGCCGGAGCGAGGGCGAGTCGGTGAAGGTCCGGTCGCCGGGCGGCGAGCGCGAGTACGAGATCCAGGCCGTGGAGTTCGTCGAGGAGGAGGTCCCGGCGAGCGAGGACCCGGCCGGGCCGTAGGCCGTGGCGGGGCCGGGCGCCGGGCGGGGGGGGCGGGGAGGCCTGCCCGCGGGCGCGGCCGCGCTCGAGGGGCTGGTCGCGCCCATCCGCTTCGCCGCCCGCGACGGGTTCGCCGGGCTGCCGCGCCTCGCGGGCTTCGGCGAGACGCTGCGCCGCGCGGCGGCGGCCGCCCGGGCGGCGGGTGCGCCGGACTCGCCCGCGCTCCGCGGTCTCCTCGCGGAAGCAGCCGCCTTCGACGGCGGCGACGAGGCGGCGCGGCGGGGCGCGCTCCTCCGGGTCGCCGGGCACCTCGCGGGGCTCCTCCCCCTGCCCGCCGACGTGCGCGCCCTGGCGCGCCGGGCGCAGCTCCCGGGGGCCCGGGCCTCGGGCGGCGAGGCACCGGGCGAGGAGGGGCCCCCTCCCGGCGAGTCGGCGGGCGGCGCGGGACCGGGGCCGGCGTGGGAGGAGGAGGGCCCGGCGCCGGCCGGGCCCGAGCCGCCGCTCGCTCCCGAGCCGCGCGACGTCGCCGAGCGCGCCCGTCGGCGGGCCCGCCTCCGGGCGCGGCTCGGCGAGGTGCCAGGCGCGCACCCCGCTCCCCGGGCGCTCCTGGAGGAGCGGGGCCGGGCCACGGTCGAGGAGGCGCTCGCCTTCTGGCCCAAGGCGTACCAGGACAGGACGCGCACCCGGCGCATCGCCGAGCTGCGGACCGGGGAGGAGGGGCTCGTCGCCGGCCGGGTCGGGGCGGTCCGGACGCAGCGGATGCGGAACGGGCGGCCCATCCTCCGGCTGGCGCTCGACGACGGGAGCGGGAAGCTCGACCTGGTCTTCTTCAATCCCGCGCCCTGGTGGAGCCGGTCCTTCGCGGTCGGCGACCCGCTGCTGGCGCAGGGGAAGGTGGGGGAGGGCTTCGGCGGGCGCCGGCAGATGGCCCAGCCCGAGGTCGAGAAGGTCCGGCCCGGCGACTCGGCGAGCTTCGGCCGCATCGTGCCGTTCTACGCCGGCCCGGCCGACTGGCAGCACCCGGCGCTCCGGCGCCTGGTGAAGCGGCTGTGCGACGAGCACGCGGCGCTGGCGGTGGACGACCTGCCCCTCGCGGTCCGCGAGCGGCGCCGGCTCCTGCCGGTGGGCCGGGCCCTGCGCGAGGCCCATTTCCCGCCCCCGGGCACCGACCCCGAGGCGGCGGCGGCGCGGGCCACGCCCGCCTTCCGCCGCCTGGTCTTCGAGGAGCTGTTCTTCCTCCAGCTCGGCCTGGCGCAGCGGCGCAGGGGCGTGCGGCGCGCGGCGGGCGTCGCCTTCGACGTCGCGCCCGAGCGGCTCGGAGCGGCCCTGCGCCGGCTTCCCTTCGCCCTCACCGCTGCGCAGCGCCGCGCCCTCGACGAGATCGCCGGGGACATGGGCCGGCCCGAGCCCATGAACCGGCTCCTCCAGGGCGACGTGGGCAGCGGCAAGACGGCGGTCGCCTTCGCCGCCGCGATGCTGGCGGTGCAGTCGGGCTGGCAGGCGGCGCTGATGGCGCCCACGGAGATCCTCGCCGAGCAGCACGCCCGGACGCTTCGGGGCTGGCTCGAGGGCAGCGGGGTCGAGGTGGCGCTCGTCGCCGCCCAGGCCCGCGGCCCCGGGCAGCGGGAAGCGCGCCGGGCGGTGGCCTCGGGCCGGGCCGCCGTCGCCGTCGGGACCCACGCCCTCCTCGAGGGCGACGTCGAGTTCCATCGGCTCGGCCTCGTCGTCGTCGACGAGCAGCACCGCTTCGGCGTGCTGCAGCGGGCCCGGCTCATCGGGAAGGGGCGGAGGCCCGACGTCCTGGTGATGACCGCCACCCCCATCCCGCGGACGCTGGCGCTCGCCTTCTACGGGGACCTCGACCAGTCGAAGATCGGCGAGCTGCCCCCGGGCCGATCCCCGGTGGTCACCAGGGTCTACGGCGACGGGCAGCGGCGCCGCGCCCACGAGGTCCTGCGGCGCGAGCTCGACGCCGGCCGGAGGGGCTACGTCGTCTACCCCCTGGTCGCCGAGTCGGAGAAGACCGATCTCGCCGACGCCACCGGCGGGGCCGCGGAGCTCGCCCGGATCCTCGCGCCGCACCCGGTGGGGCTCCTGCACGGGCAGATGAAGCCCGGGGAAAAGGACGCGGCGATGGAGCGCTTCCGCCGCGGCGAGGTCCGGGTCCTCGTCGCCACCACGGTCGTCGAGGTCGGCGTCGACGTCCCCGAGGCCGCGGTGATGCTGGTGGAGCACGCGGAGCGCTTCGGGCTCTCCCAGCTCCACCAGCTCCGGGGCCGCGTCGGCCGCGGCGCGGCGCAGGGCCACTGCCTGCTGGTGGCGCACTTCGGGCGGGCCGGCGGCGAGGCGCGAGAGCGGCTGCGCGTCATGGAGCGGACCCAGGACGGCTTCGAGATCGCCCGGGCCGACCTGCGCATCCGCGGCCCGGGCGAGATGCTGGGAACCAGGCAGGCCGGCCAGCCCTATCTCGAGATCGCCGACCTCTACCGCGACGAGGCCATCCTCGACGAGGCGCGGGAGGAGGCCTTCGCGCTCGTGGAGGCCGACCCGGAGCTGGCCCGGCCCGAGCACGCCGCGGCGCGCGAGGCCCTCGAGCAGCGCTGGGCGGGCCGGCTGTCGCTGGCGCAGGTCGGGTAGTGCGGGTGGTCCCCCCCGAAGGGGCGAGCGGCGGCGTCGCGGCGCGGGAGGCGGCGTATCCTGTGGGCGTGAGCGAGCGGCTGGCGAGCCGGTTGCGCGAGCAGGGGATCCGCAGCGAGAGCGTCCTGGCGGCGGTGGCGAAGGTGCCACGCGAGCTCTTCGTCCCGGAGGGCCTTCGCCTCGCCGCCGAGGACGACCGGCCCCTCCCCATCGGCGAGGGCCAGACCATCTCCCAGCCCTACGTCGTCGCTTACATGACCGAGCTCCTCGGCCTGCGCGGCGACGAGCGCGTGCTCGAGGTCGGCACCGGTTCCGGCTACCAGGCGGCCATCCTGGCGCACCTGGCCGCCGACGTCTATTCGGTGGAGATCCTCCCCGGCCTCGCGGCGGTCGCCGGCGAGCGGCTGCGGGCCCTGGGCCTGGGGAACGTCCACGTCCGCGTGGGCGACGGAAGCCTGGGCTGGCCCGAGGAGGCGCCCTTCGACCGGATCCTGGTGACCGCCGCCGCCCCGTCGGTCCCGGCCGCCCTCCTCGAGCAGCTCGCGCCCGACGGCCGGCTCGTCCTCCCGGTCGGCCCTGCCCACGGGGACCAGGTCCTCGAGCTCGTCCGCAAGGGCGGATCGGGCGACGCCGACGTGCGCATCGTCGCCGACGTGCGCTTCGTCCCGCTCCGCGGCGAGGCCGGCCACGCCGGGTGCTGACGGAGCGAGGTGACGCGGCCGGCACCCGTTGGCTAGGATGGTGCCGTGCCCGTCTGCCCCGTCTGCGAGCACCACCAGCCATCCGGCGACGACTGCGAGGTCTGCGGCAAGCGCCTCGCCGGGACGGGCGCGTCTCCATCCGCCATCGCCGCCATCGAGGGGCTCGAGCCCACCGCCGCTTCCCCGGTGGAGGTGGCGCCGGACCGGATCGCCGAGCTCGAGCCCACCCGGCTCGAGAGCGGGGGAGACGCCGCGCCGGGCGCGGCCGCGGGGTGGATCGAGGAGACGCGGGCCAGGCCGGTGGCGGCGGCGGTGGAGCCGGTGCCGGACCTGGAGCGCCACCGCGCCGAGGCCCTCCCCGACGACCGGCCCGACCCGCCGTCGCCGGCGACCTGCCGCTACTGCCGGGCGCCGGCCGCGCCCGGCGACCGGATCTGCGGCCGCTGCGGCATGAAGCTGCCGGTCTTCGACGCGCGGCGCATCGCCGCGGAGCTCGCCGGGATGCTCTGCCGGGACTGCGGCGCGCGGGGCGAGGGTCCGCGCTGCCGGCGCTGCGGAGCGCGAATGGTCTCCGCGACCTAGGTCCCTCCGGCTTCGACCATCCGGGTGGAGGATCCGGAGCGTCCTTGCCTTTTCCTCTGCGCCCCGGCAAATTCGCCGATCCACATGAAAACCTTCAGCGACCCCGAGATCTTCGCCCGCGTCAAGAAGCTGCCGCTCTACGTCTTCACCATCACCGACCGCCTTCGCGACGAGGCCATCGCCCGGGGTGTCGACGTGGTCGACTTCTCCATGGGGAACCCCGACGGCGCCACGCCGGCCCGGGTCGTGGAGGCGCTGCAGGGCGCGGCGGCGGAGCGGCGCTACCACCGCTACCAGAACCCGCGCGGCATCCCGGCGCTCCGCGAGGCGGCCGCCCGCTGGTGGAAGCGCCGCCACGGCGTGGACCTCGACCCGGAGCGGGAGCTGTGCATGACCATCGGGTCAAAGGAGGGCATCGGCCACGCCATCGTCGCCCTCCTGCAGGAGCGCGACGCCATCCTGGCCCCGGCGCCGACCTACCCCATCCACGCCTTCGGCGCCATCATCGCCGGGGCGGAGACCATCCCGGTGCGGGTCGGCCCCGGCGTCGACTTCATGGAGTCGCTGGTGGCGGCCGCCGAGCGCGCCGAGCCGCGCCCCCGCGGCCTGGTCGTGAACTTCCCGGCGAACCCCACCGCGGCGGTGGCCACGCCCGAGCTCTTCCAGAAGGTCGTGAAGTTCGCCGAGGCCCGGGACCTCTTCATCATCTCCGACATCGCCTACTGCGACCTCGTCTTCGAGGGGCAGGCGCCGGCCATGCTCCAGATTCCCGGAGCGCGCGAGCGCACCCTGGAGTTCATGTCGCTCTCGAAGAGCTACAACATGCCCGGCTGGCGCGTCGGCATCGCCGCGGGGAACGCGGCGCTGGTGGCGGCGATGGCGAGGGTGAAGAGCTACCTCGACTACGGGCTGGTGGGCCCGGTCCAGGCCGCGGCGGTGGTGGCCCTCGACCAGTGCGACGACGAGGTGGCCGGGATCCGCGAGAAGTACCGCGGCCGCCGGGACGCGGTGGTCCGGCTCTTCGCGGCCGCGGGCTGGCCCGTTCCGCGCCCCGCGGCCACGATGTTCGCCTGGGCGCCCATCCCCGAGGCGGCGCGGCACCTCGGCTCGCTCGAGTTCACCAAGCGCCTCATCACCGAGGCCGGGGTGGCGGTGGCGCCGGGGATGGGCTTCGGGCCCCAGGGCGAGGGGTTCGTCCGCATCGCCCTCATCGAGGACCAGCCGCGCGTCGCCCTGGCCGCCGAGCGCATCCGGGCGTTCCTGGAGCGCGTCGCCCGGGAGCCGCGGCCGGCGCACGCGCTCCACGCATGAGCCAGCCCGCCTTCGCCGCCTCCTACCGCTGTGCCGAGGGCTGCGACTTCCGGGCCGAGCTCAGCGAGGTCGTCTACCGCTGCCCGCGCTGCCGGGGCCTGCTCGAGGTCGAGCACGACCTCGTGCCGCTGCGCCGGCGCTCGCCCGCCGAGTGGAGGGCGCTCTTCGACCAGCGCTTCCGGCGCGCACCCTGGCCGTTCGCGTCGGGCGTCTGGGGCAAGAAGGAGTGGGTCTACCCGCAGCTCGACGTCGCCAACGTGGTCTCCATGGGGGAAGGGGCGAGCCCGCTGCTCCGGCTCGACGGGTACGCCGCCGAGGTGGGCCTCGGCGAGGTCTGGCTCAAGGAGTGCGGTGTCACCCACAGCGGCAGCTTCAAGGACCTGGGGATGACCGTCCTGGTGAGCGCGGTGAAGGAGATGCGCGCCCGGGGGACCCCCATCCGCGCCGTGGCCTGCGCCTCCACCGGCGACACCTCGGCGGCGCTGGCCGCCTACTGCGCCGCGGCGGCGATCCCGTCGGTGGTGCTCCTGCCGCGAGGCAAGGTGACGACCGCGCAGCTCGTCCAGCCGGTGGCCCACGGCGCGCTGGTCCTGGAGCTCGACACCGACTTCGACGGCTGCATGCGCGTCGTCCAGGAGCTCGCCGAGGCTCCGGGGATCTACCTCGCGAACTCCATGAACAGCCTGCGCATCGAGGGGCAGAAGACCGTGGCCGTGGAGCTGACCCAGCAGCTCGACTGGGAGCCGCCGGACTGGGTGGTGATCCCCGGCGGGAACCTCGGGAACGCCGCGGCCGTCGGGAAGGGCTTCCTCCTCCTGCGCGACCTGGGCCTCGTCTCCCGGCTCCCGAGGCTGGTGGTGGCGCAGGCCGAGAACGCCAACCCGCTCTACCGGGCCGTGGCCGCGGCCGGGGGGAGGGCCTCGCCGGAGCTGGCGGTGGCGCCGGTGGCGGCCCGGCCCACCCTGGCGTCGGCCATCCAGATCGGGGCGCCGGTCTCGGCGCGGCGCGCCCTCCGGGCCCTGGCGGCGCTCGACGGCGTGGTCGAGCAGGCGAGCGAGCAGGAGCTGTCCGACGCCGCGGCGCGCGCCGACCGCCACGGGGCCTACGCCTGCCCCCACACCGGCGTGGCGCTGGCGGCGCTGGAGAAGCTGGCCGCCCGCGGCGTCGTGCGGCGGGAGGAGCGGGTGGTGGTGATCTCCACGGCGCACGGGCTCAAGTTCACCGACTTCAAGGTGCGCTACCACGAGCGGCGGCTCGAGGGCTTGACCCCGCGGCAGGCGAACCCCTCGGAGCGCGTCGCGGCGACGCTCGAGGCGGTGCAGGCCGCGGTGGCCCGCCGCTTCCCCGAGGGGAGGGCGCGTTGAGCGACGCGGCCGCCGACCGGCGCGCCGAGCACGACGCGCTCGCGGCGCGCCTGGCGGTGCGCCGGTCGATCGACCACGTCCGGCGCGCCGCCTACGCCGGCTTCTTCGCCTTCGTGACCAGCGGGCTCGCGGTGAAGCTGGCATGGGACCGCTGGTTCTCCACCCGGCCGACCCGCTTCCGGGGTCCCCCGTTCTTCTTCTTCGCCGCCGCGGTCGTCGCGCTGGTGCTCCTGGCCGGCGTCGCCCGGGAGGCGGCGCGGGCGCGCCGCCTCATGCGCGAGGAGGACCAGGACTTCGCCCGCCTCCGGAAGCTCCGCGCCGGGCTGGGGCTCGACGCATGAGCCGGCGCCGGGGCCGCTTCCTGGTGCTCGAGGGGCTGGACGGAGCCGGCACCACCACCCAGGTGCGCCTCCTCGCCGAGGCGCTGCGCCGCCGCGGCCGGCGCGTCCACCTCACGGCCGAGCCCTCGGGCGGGCCGGCCGGGTCGCTGGTGCGGCAGGTCCTGGCGCGCCGGCTGGGCGGCGTGGGCGGCGGGCCGCTCGACGCCGGGGCCCTGGCCCTCCTCTTCGCGGCCGATCGGCTCGACCACTGGGCCTCGGAGATCGCGCCTCGCCTGGGGAGCGGCGCCGACGTCGTCTGCGACCGCTACGCCCTCTCCTCGCTCGCCTACCAGTCGCTGACCACCGGCGCTCCCGCCTGGGTGGAGGCGGTGAACCGCCGCGCCCCGGCGCCCGACCTGACCGTCTTCCTGCGCGTGCGGCCCGCGGTGGCGATGCGGAGGCGGCTGGCCGAGTCGGGGCGGCCCGAGCTCTACGAGGTCGCGGCCTTCCAGCGCCGGGTGGCGGGAAGCTACCGGCGCTCCATCGTCCGGATGCGCCGCCTCGGGCAGCGGGTCGCCGCGGTGGACGGGGAGGGAGCGGTCGAGGCGGTGGCGGCCCGGGTCCTCGCGGCGGTGGAGCGGCTCGGCTGAGCCATGCGCACCCCGAGCGCCGCCCTGCTCGTCGTCGGGAACGAGGTGCTCTCGGCCAAGGTGCGCGACGAGAACGGGCCCTTCGCCGCGTCGTCGCTCCGCGGCCTGGGGGTGAGGCTCGCCGCCGTCCTCGTCCTCCCCGACGAGGTCGAGGTCATCGCCGAGGCGGTGGCGCGCGAGCGGGCCCGCGTCGACTGGCTCTTCACCTCGGGCGGGGTGGGCCCGACGCACGACGACGTGACGCTGGCCGCGGTGGCCCGGGCGCTGGAGCGGCCCGTCGTCCGCCACCAGGCGCTCGCCGACTTCATCCGCCGTGCGCACTGGCGCTGGTGGGGAACGGAGGCGCCCGAGGCGGCGCTCCGGATGGCCGACGCCCCCCAGGGGACCCGCCTCGAGGGGGACCCCGAGCACCCCATCCTGGCGGTCGAGAACGTGGTCATGCTCCCGGGCGTCCCGTCGTTCTTCCGCGTCCAGTTCGAGCGCTTCGCCCGCGGGATCGCCGCGGCGCCCTTCCACCTCGCCGAGATCTTCGTCTCCGCGGGGGAGGACGTCCTCGCCCCGGTGCTCGACCGGCTCGCCGCGGCTCACGCCGCGGTGGACATCGGAAGCTACCCGCGCTTCGACGGGGCCGATCACCGCGTCAAGGTCACCATCGAGTCGAAGGACCGAGCCGGGGTCGAGGCGGCGCGCGACGCCCTGCTGGCGGCGCTGCCTCCCGGGTCGCTGGTCCGCGTCGAAGGGCCCTGAGGGAAGCGAGCGCGATCCGCGACGACGGCATCGGCCCGGGGCGTCGCCGGTCGGAGGATCAGGCGATCGCCGTCCGCAGCCGCTGCCGCAGACGGAAGTGCTCCTCGCTCGCGGCGAAGCGCAGCAGCGCCTGGAGGTCCGGACGGGCGCGAACCGCCTGCTGGATCTCCTCGGCCGGCTCCGGGCGGGGCGGGGGCGCGCCGCCGTCGCGCAGGGCCGCGGCCAGCGCGCTGGCGACGTCGCCGCAGAGCACGAGCCCGGCTCGGTCGGCGGTTCCCGAGAGGGCGGCGTACCAGGTGAGCAGGTCCGGGGCCGGGCCGCGCAGGTGGGCTGCGACCTCGGCCAGCCGGCGGCGCAGGCGGCGCGGGAGCGCTCGGCTCGCGGCGCGGACCAGCTCCTCGTCCGGGTCGCCGGTGCCCGACCAGGTGGGGTCGACCTGCCGCACCGCCGCGGCCAGGAGCTCGCCCAGCCGGCCGGGTCCGACCTGGTCCGCCAGGGCGCTTCCGGCCTTCAGGCGGGCGGCGGCGCGAGCCAGCAGGAAGCGCTGCTGGGAGCGGTCGTGGCGGCGGGCGAAGTCGGGTCCCACCAGGACCCGGGCGGGATGGGTGGCGTCGATCGCCACCGACGCCGCCGACCCGTCCTCGAGAACGGTGACGCGGTCCACGCCCAGCGTCCCGCAGATCTCCTCGAGGAGGCGGCGCACCGGGTGGCCCGACGGGACCTTGGCGCCGCCGCGCCCCTGCTCGCCCAGGACGGCGCCGAGCGCCTCGCCGGCGAGGGCCAGGAGATCGGAGAGGGGCCCGCGGTCGAGCGGGTGGCGCACCGCCGCCCAGTCCTCCGGGCCGAGCGGCTGGGTCGGGCCGCGCGGCTGCAGGGGCGCATTCTCCGAGAAGAAGGCCCCCTCGGCGGCGAGGTCGCCGGCCCTCAGGAAGCGGAGCACGCTCGCCGCCACGAAGGCGCGGTCGTGAGCCCGGGCGCGTTGCCAGATCCGGAAGAGGCCCCTCCAGACGTCCGCCCGCCCGGCGTCCGCCTCGAGGAGCTTGCGGAGCTCGCCCACCGCCTCCTCGGGGGCGGTGACCGCGAGCGAGTCGGCGAGCGCGGCCCGGGCCTCGGCGTCCCCGGGGGTCTCGGCGAGCGCGGAGCGGAGGAGGGCGGCGGCGCGGGCCGGGTCGCCGCGTGCCAGGTGGAGGCGGGCGGCCCGGAGCCGGGCGTCCCGCCGGACCTCCGGCTCGCGCCCCTCGGCGGCGGCGCGCTCCAGGGCCGCGACCAGCCCGTCCTCGTCGCCCGCCTGGTCGCGGGCCGCGGCCAGGAGGGCCAGCGCCCGGGCGTTGCCGGGCGCCTCCGCCAGCGCCCGCACACACAGCTCGGCGGCGGCGGCGGCGTCGCCGAAGCCGTCGGCGCGGACCTCGGCGAGCTCGAGGAGCCGCTCGACTCGCTCGCCGCCCTCCGGGCCCGGCGCGGCCACGAGCCGGCGGAGCGCGTCGGCCGCGCCCGGCCAGTTCCGCGCCGCCCGGTGGATGCGGGACAGGCGCGCCAGCGCCTCCGCGTGGTCCGGAACGGCGGCGAGCGCGGCGTTCAGGTGGCTCATCGCGAGCGGCGGGTCGGCGAGCGGTCCCTGGTGCAGCGAGGCGAGCTCGAGGTGGAGGGCCGCGAGCGCCGCGGGCTCGCCCCCCTGGGCCAGGCAGTCCTGGAAGTCGCGCGCCGCCTCGGCGGGCCGGCCCTCGGCGACGAGCAGGCGGGCGCGGAGCGCGAGGGCCTCGAGCCAGGCCGGGCGCGCCGCCAGCGCTCTCTCCAGATCCTCGAGCGCGCGGCGGCGGTCGTCGAGGCGCTCCGCCGCGATCCGGGCGGCGGCGAGCCATTCCCGCGCGGCGCCGGCCGGCGCCTCCTCGGCGCGGGCCCGGGACTCGCGGAGCTCGCAGGCGTCCGCGTCGCTGGCGGAGGACTCGAGGAGCGCATCGAGCCGGGCGGAGAGGGCGGCGTCGCCGGGGTCGCGGGCCGCGGCTCGGCGGAGGTCGTCGGTCGCCGCGGACCGGTCGCCGAGGCGGGAGAGCGCGACCTCGGCCGCCCGGGCCAGCGCCGCCGCGGCCAGCCCGGCGTCCACGGTCGCCTCCGCCTCGGCGCGCAGCGCCTCCCGCACGCCTGCCCAGTCCCCGGCCCGCGCCCGCAGGCGGCGGAGCGCCTGGAGCGCCGGGAGCGAGCCCGGGGCGAGCGCCAGGCAGCGCCGGCAGGCCTCCTCGGCGCGAACGGCGTCGCCGGCTTCCTCCCAGGCCTCGGCGGCGAGCAGCGCCAGCTCCGCCCGATCGGAGCCTTCGGCGGCGTCCTCCTCGCGGGTGGTCCGGAGCGCCGCCAGGCGGTCGGCGCCTCCGGCGCGCGCCGACTCCTCGGCGGCGGGGCCGGCGAAGGCGTCGCCGGGGTCGAGCTGCAGGGCCCGGGCGAGCTCGGGGGAGGCGTCGTCGCCGGCGAGGCGACGGTCGAGGGCCGCCGCCAGCCACAGGGCGCGGGCCGCGGCCGGCTCGGACACCCGGGCGGCGAGGGCGGCCCGGGCCGAGGGGTCGGGCGCCGCGCCGATCCGGTCGAGCAGCGCCGCGGCGCCGGCGTGGCCCGGCTCCAGGGTCAGGACCTCGCGGCAGGCCGCCTCGGCCGCCTGCCGATCGCCGAGTCGCTCGGCCGCGTTCCAGGCGTACCGCCAGAGCGCGGCGACGCGCTCGTCGCCGGTGGCGTGCTGCGCCTCGAGCTGGCAGGCCGCGGCCAGCTCGTTCCAGCGCGCCTGGCCGGCGAGGAGGCGCTGCAGCGCGCGGTGGGAGGGAGCGAAGGTCGGGTCGACGCGGAGCGCCTCGCGGTGCGCCTCGGCCGCGGCCTTGGGGTCGCCCAGGCCGCGCTCGGCGATGGCGCCCACCTCGTGCAGGAGGGCGGCGCGCTCGGCGGGGGCGGCTCGCGCGGCGGCGTCGGCGCGCAGGATCTCGAGGAGGGGCTCGCGGTCTTCGCGCGACCGGTAGAGGCGCGCCAGCGCCCGGAGGGCGCTGGCCTCGCCGGGCGCGAGATCCAGGGCCTGCCGGTAGGAGGCGATGGCCTCGTCGGGGCGCGCCAGGCGCGTCTCCAGGATGTCGCCGACCCGCACCAGCAGGGCCGCCGCAGCGCCCGGCGTGGGCAGCGCCGTCGCCTCGGCGCGGCACATGTCGACGAGCTCCTCCCAGCGGCCGGCGCGGCCGCAGAGGCGGCCCAGCGCCCGGAGAGCCGGGAGGTGAGACGGGTCGAGGGCCAGGGCCTGCTCCCAGTCGGCGGCGGCGCGCCGCTCGTCGCCGAGGCCCTCGCGGACCTCGCCGGCGCGGGTCAGGAGCGCGACCGCGTCGCGGGGCTCGCTCGATGCCGCGGCCCGCTCCAGGACCTCGGCCTGCTCGGCGGCCTTGCCCCCGCGCTCCAGCACCACCGCCAGGGAGCGGAGGGCGAGCATGTGGCCCGGGTCGATCTCGAGAGCCCTGCGGTATGCGGCGGCCGCGCCCTCCAGGTCGCCGAGCCGGTCCTCCCGCAGGTGGGCGATGCGGAGGAGCCCGGCGACCTGCTGCCCCGGGTCGGCGGCGTCCGCGAGCTCGCGCTCGAGGTGCTGGCAGAGGTCGCCGTGCTTGCCGAGCTTCTCGAGGAGGCGCTCCAGCGCGCGGGCCGAGGCCAGGTTGCGCGGGTCGAGCCGCAGCGCCTCCGCGTGGCGCTCCGCGGCCTCCTCGAGGCGCCCCAGGCGCTCCTCGAGGAGCTCGCCGGCCTTGAAGCTGCGCTGGGCCTTCTCGCGCGGGTCGTCGGCGGCGTCGCGCTCGGCGAGGAAGGTCTCCAGGACCTTCTCCCACTCCTCCGCGGCGGCGTGGTAGCGACCCAGCGCCGCCAGGGCAGGGCGGCAGCGCGGGTCGATCTCCGCCACCACCCGCCAGCAATCGGCCGCGAGGTCGATCTTCCCCAGACGCTGGTCGTACACCTCGGCGAGGCGCATCTCGGCGGCGGCGATCTCGTGCGCGTCGCCCCAGGGCTCCTGGAAGTGCGCCTGGACGCGGGCCTTCAGCACCTCGGCGAGCGCGGTCCAGTCCTCGCGGGCCTCGGCGGCGTGCGCCAGCTCCGCGAGGACGGCGGGGTCTTCGGGGGCGCGCCGCTGCGCCGCGGCCAGGGCCTCGTCGGCCAGGTCGGGTCGGCCCAGGCGCTCGCGGCGCACCGCGGCGAGCTCGAGCAGCGCCAGCGCCGCGCCCCGCGCCGTGGGCGCCTCGCGCCCCTCGGCCTCGAGCACCTCGGCGAGGGCCTCGTCGCGGCCGAGCCGCTCGGCGTGGTACCGGGCCAGCGCCCGGGCGCCGGCGTCGGCCGGGCAGCGGCGGAAGGCCTCGAGGGCGAGGTCGGCCGCCTCGGCCGACCGGTCGAGCCGATCCTCCGCCAGCTCGGCGGCGCTGCAAAGGAGCTGCGCGGCGGCGCGGGGGTCGGCCACGGCGTCGGCGGCGCGGCGCCAGTCCTCCAGGGCCTCGTCGAGGCGACCGGCCGCGGCGGCGAGCCGGGCGTGCTCCTGGAGCAGCGCCGGGCTGGCCGGGTGGAGGGACAGGCCGGCCGCGGCCGCGGCCCGGGCCTCGTCGGGGCGACCGAGCGCGGCGTCGAGCAGCCGGGCCCGGGCGTGGTGCAGGGTCGCGGCGCGGCGCGGGTCCGGGGTGGCGAGGGCCTCGAGCTCCAGGAGGCGGCATTCGCTCTCGGTGTCGCGATGCGCCGCGGCCAGGCGGCGGGCCGCCTGGAGCGAGGGGAGGTGGGAGGGGTCGGCGGCGACGGCCGCCTGGCAGCAGGCGCGGGCCGCGGCCAGGTCGCCGAGCCGGACCTCGTAGATGCGCGCCGCGTGGTGGAGGAGCCGCGCTGCGTCCTGGCCCGGACCGCGGGCCCTGGCCTCCCGCTCGCAGGCCGCGGCCGCCGAGGCCCAGTCCGCCATCTCGTCCGGAGCCGGGGGCAGGTGCTCGACGCTGGCCGCGACCTCGGCGGCGATCGATTCGCCGGCGGGCTCCCTGCCCTGGTCCTGCGACGCATCGGAGCGCTGCGGACCGACCATGTCCCCTCGCCGCGAAGGAGGATCGACGGGCCATGTACCACGGGCTCGGCGCGGCGGCCAAGGCGAGGCCGGGGTCGGGGAATCAGGGCTCGTAGCGGTCGATCCGACCGCGCTTCTGGAGGATCTCGAGGGCCCCGAGGGCGATCTTGTCGCGGTCCTCGCCCTGGAGCTTCACCACCATCGGGGAGCGGGCGGCCTCGCCGGCGCGCGGCGGCGGCGGCACCACCGTCACCGCCCAGCTGTCGCCGAGGTCCCGGTCGACGACCACCTGGCACTCGACGTCGCCGATGAAGGCTCTCGGCATCGCTCCCGACCCCTTTCTCGCGCCGCGAGGAAGCGGGAACATAGCGCAAGAGGCCCCCATGAGAAAGCCGGTGCTCCTCGCCCTCGCCGCCCTCGCCGCCTGCAGCCGCACTCCGGTGCGCAAGGCGGTCCCCGGCGACCTCCTCGTCGTCGAGGGGAAGGTCGAGAAGGGCCCTCTGGGCTTCGCGGCCGGCGACCTCGCCGCCCTGCCGCGCCGCACGGTTCGCGGCGCCGACCCGGCGGCCGGCCGCGTCGGGAGCTTCGCCGGGCCCTCGCTCGCGGAGCTCGTCGTCGAGCGCCTGCCGCTCCGGCCCGGCGTCGACGTCGTGGTTCTTCACGGCCGGGGCGGGCTCCGCGTCCCCGTTCCGCTGAACGCCCTGCGACAGAGCCGGCCGGTCCTGGCGACCGAGGCCGAGGGCCGGCCCCTCGACGGCTGGGCCGGCGGCTCGGGTCCGCTGCTCGTCGCCTGGCCCGACGCCGAGGCGCCCGGCCTCGACACCGACCCGCGGATCCGCTGGTGGTGGGTGCGGGGCGTGGCGCGCCTGGAGATGGCGAGCTGGGCGGAGAAGTACGGTCGAGCCCTCCGCGTGCCCCTGGGCGCGGGCGACGACGCGCGCCGGGGAGCGGACCTCTTCGCGAGCCAGTGCCTCCACTGCCACCGGATCCGCGGGCAGGGGGGCGAGGTCGGCCCGGAGCTCACCGCCGCGCCCCTGGCCGGCGGGCGGCTGGAGCGGACGCTCCCTGGTCACCTCGCCGCGGTCGGCGGCGGAGCGCCGGAGCTTCCCGGCGCCGCGGCGAGCCAGGTGGCCGCCTTCATCGCCGCCGTGCAGGCTGCCGCCGGCGACCGCCCCCAGGACGAGCCGGCCCCGGAGCCCGAGCGCTCCGGGGCGCGCCGTCAGAGGTAGATCGATCCGCGCGCGGCCAGGCCCTCGTCCACCAGGGCCTGGATGCAGTCGCGGACGCCGGCCGCCAGCCCGGCCACCACCTCGGCGTCGGGCGCGGCGCCGGAGCCGCGGGTCGCTAGGTCGGCGGGCTCGCCGAACCGCAGCGACCAGCGGGCCGGGAGGGGAAGGCCGCCGAGAGGCCCGAAGGGGAGGGCGGGTGCGGCGGCGAGGAGGGGCAGGTGCAGCGCGTCCGCCAGGAAGCCGGCGCGCCCGACCGGCGGGCTGGCCTCCTCGCTGCCGACGATGCCGCAGGGGACCACCGCGGCGCCGGCGCGGAGCGCGACCTTGGCGAAGCCGCCGCGCCCGAAGGCGCCGATGCGGTAGCGGAGCGGCCAGGGGCGCACCGCCCCGCCCTGGGGGAAGACCGCCACCGCTCCGCCCTCGCCCAGGATCCGCAGGGCGTTCTCGGGCGTCGCCGGGACGGCGCCGAGGCGGAGGGCCAGGCGCCGCAGCCACGGCGGCCCGAGCGCGACCTCGTCCAGGAGGGGCCGGATCTCGCGCCGCGCCGGGTGGTCGCGGCGCAGGGCGAGGCGGAGGACGAGCGCGTCCCAGGGCGCGGTCCCCCCGTGGTTCGCGACGACCATCGCCGGCCCCTCGGCGGGCACGCGCGCCGTGCCGGTGGCCTCGACCCGCCACCAGGTGAGGTAGAGGAAATCGAGGAGCGGCGCGGCGCGGTCGAGCAGGGTCGGGTCCATCCCGAAGGGATCGAGCGGGCCCGGAGGCTCCGCGAGCCTGAGGAGGCCGGCGAGGCCGGCGAGCCTGTCTCGAAGAGCCGGCAGCAGGCGGGCCGCGACGTCCGCGGCGGCGTCGACCGCTCCCTGCACCGAGCCCGGCCCGCCGCCCGGTGTCGGCGTCCCGCTCGCCGTCCGCCCCTCACCCCGGCCTTCTCCGGTCGGGCTCGCGGACGCTGTCGGTGTCGGTGTCGGGCTCGCCGTCGGGCTCGCGGTCGGAGTCGCGGTCGCGGTCGGAGTCGCGGTCGCGGTCGG
>DATBLK010000267.1:0-16092 GCA_036555405.1 Anaeromyxobacteraceae bacterium | reverse complement strand
CTCGGCCTGGGCCCGGAAGACAGCGAAGGTGACGGCGAGCGCGAGCGCGAGCGCCGCGCCCAGCGAGGCGAGGAGACGGAGGGGACGGTTCATGAGTCGGCGGTGGGTACCCGTGCAGGCGGGGAACGACCTCCTTGGAGGATAAGGGCGCGGAAGGCCGCGGCGCAAGGAAGGGAGAAAGGAACGGGCCCTCCGACCGCCCGCTGGTGCGGTCGGAGGGCCCCTGGATCGCGCCTCGCGGCGCCCTGCTCCCCTGCGCGGAGGGCCTACCCGCCCGGCCGCGCCGGTCCTGAGTACCCCTGCTCGCTCACGGTCCTGGCCGCCGCGGCGCTCCGGGCCCGCGCCCCGAAGGCCTCGGCCGCGCCGTGGCGGTACACGAGCTCGCCTCCCGCCATGCCGGCCCAGATGCCGAGGACGGCCACCGCGATCGAGCCGACCACGGCGGCCCCGGCCAGCGCCGGCAGGTGCCGGCCCTGGACGAAGAGGGTGGCCGCGGACGCGGCCAGGACGGCGGCGGTGGCCCAGAGGAAGGCCTCGGCGCGCTTCTGGTGCTCCCGGACCAGCCGGCGCGAGATCACCCGCTCGGCCCGGAGCGTGTCCCTCTCTCCGGAGACGAAGGCCGCGCCGGAGCCGGCGAGGACCAGCGCCTGCAGCGCCGCGACGACGAGCCAGGCGCGCCGCGGGAGGAGATCGCGCCGGACTGCCAGCGCGATCCCGGCGGCCACCAGGGGGACGGCGAGGGAGAGCCCGAGGGGGAGGTGCACGAGCCACGGATGAATGGGTCCCTGCATGTCGTCTCCGCTCCCGAGGCTTGCTTTTTCGTCCTTGCGCACCTCATCCTCGCAGGTCGAAGATTGTGGGGAGGCCGCGCGGTGGCCATCGAACAGATGACGGACACGCATCCACCCGACGGTGTTTCCGCCCGGAACCTGAACGCCCTCCAGGCACCCGGCCGGGACCCCGACGAGCCCGGCACGGGGCTCGTCGCGACCGCGGTCCCGACCGCCATCTTCCTGCTCATCTGCGTCTTCATGGCCGTGGACGTGCTCAGCGACCTCGCCGAGGGGGCGAGCCCGCAGCACCTCATCGCCGAGATCGTCATCGCCGTGCTGTCGCTCGCCGGGCTGGTCGCGATGTGGCGACTGCTGCGCGGGGCCATCCAGCGCTCGCGCGACCTCGAGCGCGCCCTCGACCACACCCGTGCCGACGTCCTGCGCTGGCGCGACGAGGCGCAGGAGCTGCTCCGCGGGCTCGGCGTCGCCATCGACCGCCAGTTCGAGCGCTGGGGCCTCTCGCCGGCGGAGCGCGAGGTGGGGGTCCTGCTCCTCAAGGGCCTCTCGCTGAAGGAGATCGCCGGGGCCCGCAGGACGAGCGAGCGCACCGTCCGCCAGCAGGCGCTGGCCGTGTACCGGAAGGCGGGCCTGGCGGGCCGCGCCGAGCTCGCGGCGTTCTTCCTCGAGGACCTGCTCCTGCCGCGCGACGCCCGGGTCGCGGCGGCGGTGGCGCCCCCGGGTGCCGGCAGCTAGATTCCCGGCGGATGTCCCTCGACAAGCGCGCCGGCGACAGCCCGCCCGTCGGCGGCCCGGGCGACCTCGCCGCCTTCTTCCGGGCGCACGAGCGGCCGCCCTCCGAGTGGAAGGTCGGCATCGAGCACGAGAAGGCGGTGGTCGCCGCCGGGACCACCGCGCCCGTTCCCCACGGCGGGCCGCGCGGCATCGGCGCCCTCCTCCGCGCCTTCGGGCGCTTCGGCTACCAGCCGTTCGAGGAGGGAGGGAACGTCGTCGCGGCGCAGAAGTCGGGCCTCACCGTCTCCATCGAGCCGGGCGGGCAGGTGGAGCTCTCCGGCCGGCCGTTCCAGGACGTCCACGCCGTGGCCGCCGAGCTCGACCGCCACCACCAGAAGTGTGCGGCCCTCGCCGCCGAGCTGTCGCTCGAGTTCCTGGCCACCGGCTACCGGCCCTGGGGGACGGCGGGGGAGATGCCGTGGATGCCGAAGGAGCGGTACCGGGTGATGCGCCCCTTCCTCGCGGCGCGGGGCCGGCTCGCCGAGGACATGATGGCGATGACCGGATCGGCGCAGGCCTCCTTCGACTACGGGTCGGAGGCCGACATGGCCGCGAAGCTCCGCCTCGGCCTCGCGGCCCAGGCGGTGGCGACGGCGCTCTACGCCAACTCGCCGATGGTGAACGGGCGCGAGTGGGGCGGGAAGAGCTACCGGGCGCTGGTGTGGGAGGAGACGGACCCGGCGCGCTGCGGCGTGCCAGCCTTCCCCTTCTCCGACGGCTTCGAGGCCGAGGCCTACCGGCGCTACGCCGAGTGGGCGCTCGACGTTCCCATGGTCTTCCTCCGGAGGGGGGGACGCTACCTCGAGACCGGCGGGCGGACGTTCCGCGCCTTCCTCGCCTCCGGGCTCGCCGGAGAGCGGCCCACCGCGGCCGACTGGGAGGACCACCTCACCTGCCTCTTCCCCGACGTCCGCGTGAAGGGCGTGGTCGAGGTCCGCGGCGCCGATGCCTGCGACGGGCCGATGACGAAGGCGCTCCCCGCCTTCTGGAAGGGGCTCCTCTACGACCGCCAGGCCTGCGCCGCCGCGTGGGAGGAGCTGCGGGCCTGGACGCTGGCGGAGCGCCGGGCGCTCCTCCACCAGGCCGCGCTCGAGGGCCTCGCCGCCCGGGCCCCGGACGGCCGCACCCTGCGCGAGGTGGCGCGGGCGCTGCTCCGGATTTCGGCGGAAGGGCTCTGCCGCCAGCGCTGCTGCGGCGAGCGGGGGGCCGACGAGCGCGTCTGGCTGCGGCCGCTGGAGGAGCGGGCGGAGTCGGGTCGGAGCCCGGCGGACGAGGCGCTGGAGGCGTTCCGGCGGGGAGGGGACAGGGGCCTCGCGGAGGCGCTGCGGGTGGCGTAGGCGATCGGCCAGGGGTCGGGATCGCGGTCGAGGTCGTCCTACCGCCCCGCCTCGTACGCCCTCACGACCTCCACCTCCTCCGCCCTCACGTACCCCTCGAGCCCGCCCGGCAGCCGCACGCGCAGCCACTCGCCCTCGGCCGAGAGGACGCGAACCGGCGCTCCCTCGGGCAGCTCCATCGCGGGGCGCAGCGCGCCGGAGGGCGCCTCGAGGAGTGGCGCGCCCGCGGACACCACCACCGCGCGCGGCTCGCGAAGCTCGCGCGCCTTGCCCGCCACCGCGAGGCCGGAGACCAGCGCCGCCGCCGCGGCGACGGCGGCGGCGACCGAGAGGGCGGCGCGGCGCGAGCCGCGGGCGCGGAGCCGGACGGCGAGGGCGGCGAAGAGGGCCGCCCAGGCGGCGGCGAGGGCGATGGTCGCCGCCTCCCCGGCGACGCGCGCCACGGCGCGGTCGAGGAGCGGCTCGCCGCGCGCCCAGGGCAAGCGCTGGGAGTAGGCCCGGCGCACCGCCTCGAGGTTGGCGCGCGCCTCGGCGTCGGCCGGGTCCTCGGCCAGGGCCCGCTCCCAGGAGGCCGCCGCCTTCCCCGGTCGCCCGGCGCGCAGCCAGGCGTTTCCGAGGTCGTAGTGGAGCGCCGCGCCGCCGTGGCCCGAGTCCGCGAGCGCCTGGTACCGCTCGGCGGCGCCGGCGAAGTCGCCGGCGAGGTAGCGCTCGTGGCCTTGGCGGAACGCGGCCGCGGAGTCGGCGGGGTCGGAGGCGGCCAGCGCCAGCGCCGCGAGGAGCGCGGTCACGCGCGGCCTCCCGGCGTCCACTCGACCTCCTCGAGCCGCGCCACCGCCTCCTGGGCGCGCCGGGCGGTGTCCTCCATCGAGCTCCCGCCACCGAAGCGCCCCGCGTCGCAGGCCTCGAGCGCCCTCGAGAGGAGCGCGGCCCCGGGCCCGCGGGCGCCGGCGCGCGCCAGGGCGCGAGCGAGCTCCTCGCGCGTCAGGCCCGCCACCGGCGCGCCCAGCCGGTCGGCGGCGTAGCCGGTGAGCGCGCGCGCCACCTCGGCGTGGAAGCCGGAGTCGTCGCCGGCCGCCATCCGGCGCCGCGCCGCCGCCAGGCGGCGGCGCGCGACCCGCGCCGCCCGCCGGCTGCGCCGGGCCACCTCGCCGCTCGCCAGGCCGTCGCGGAGGCGGAGGCCCAGGGCCAGGCCGGCGAAGGCGAGCGGCGGGAGCGCCAGCGCGGCGAGGAAGGCGGCGCGCCGCCAGGGGGGGGCGCGGCGGCGCTCCAGCCGGCCATCGGTGCGCAGCGGCCGGAGCTCCGCCGCCGGCGCGGCGGCGTCGCCGGCGGCCGGGCGCGGCGCGGGGGCCGCCGGGCCCGCCTCGAGCCGGAGCTCCGGCAGCTCGGCCCTCCGGTAGCGGCCGCTGCGCGGGTCGAAGTAGGGCCAGGCGACCGCGGGGAGGAGGACGGTCCCCTCGCGCTCCAGCGCCACCAGCGTCTCCACGGTGCGGGCGCCGCCGAAGCGGCCGCCCTTCACCGCCACCTCGTCCGACAGCGACGGGTCGAAGACGCGCAGGCCGGGCCGGGCCTCGACCCGCGGCAGCGAGAGGCGGCGGAGGTTCCCGACCCCGCGGGCCACGACCTTCACCCCGAAGGGCTGGCCCGCGGCCGGCCGCGTCGCCGGCAGCTCCGCCGACAGGCTCCAGTCGCCGACGTTGCCCGGCTCGAAGCCCGGCGGCGCGCCGGGCGGCAGCGGCTTCACCCCCAGCTTCACGGGTCGGCTCTGGCGGCGAGCGCGGCGCACCTCGGGGAGGAGGCCGAACGGGTCGCGGCTCGCGATCTGCACCCGGACCTCGAGCGCCGCCGGCTCCACGGTCAGGCTCCCGGGGCGCGTGGGGAAGAGGGCGACCTTCTTCAGGACGTAGACGCGGACCGGGACGCCGTCGACCTGGTCGACGCGCCGGCTCGGCTTCACCCCCAGGTCCTCGGACCAGAACCCGTCGAACGCGGGGGGCCGGTAGGACTCCCAGTCGAGCACCTCGACCGGCGAGACCAGCTCCAGCGTCGCCGTCACCTGCTCCCCGACGAAGACCTCGCGGCGGTCGAGCACCAGGCGCAGCGTCAGGTCGCGCCGCCAGTTCCAGTCGAGCGAGCGAGGCGGCGGCTCGTCGTCCCCCGGGCCGCCCCGCGGCGGCCGCGGCACCGCTCCCGAGACCTCCAGGAGCAGGTCGGGGGTGCCCAGGCGCGTTCCCCCCACGTCCGCGGACGGGCCCGGGACGCGGATCTGGCCGCGGCGCAGGGGCTCGAGGACCAGCGTCCAGGTGCGGACCCGGTGCATCTGCAGGCCGGCCCCGCCCAGGGTCACCTGCGTCTGCGTCGACTCCGCCCGCGAGAGGACGCGGAGGTCCGGTCCGTCGGACGGGAGCCGGACCTCGGCCGGTCCCTCGGCGCCGGCGAGCCGCACCGTCAGGGTCGCCGACTCGCCGAGCGCGAGCTCGCGCCGGTCGAGCTCCGCGGTGAGGCTGGGCTCGGCGGCGCCCGCCGGCGGCGCCCGGACCAGGCCGGCGAGGAGGGCGAGCCCGAGCGCGCTACCAGTCCCGGGCCGCATCGCGCCTCCCCGCCTCTCGCGGCCCGGCCGCGGCCGGCGGCAGGTTCCGCTCCCGGGCCCGGAGCGCGTCGAGGAGCCGCTCCGCCTCCTCGCGCCGCATGCGCCCGTCCGCCTCGCCGCCCGCCTCGCCTTCGCGCTCGGGCCGCGGGCCCGGGCCGGCCGGCTCGCCGGGCCGCTCGCCGGCGCCGCGCTCCTCGGCGCGCGGCCGGGGCTCGTCCGGGGCCGGCGCGGCCTCGCCGCCGGGCGAACCGCCGCCCCGCCGCCGGGGGCCGTCGTCGCCCGGCTCGGGCGGCCGCTCGGGCGGCGGCGAGGGCGCGCCCGCCTCGGCCCGCCGCCGCAGCGCCACCTCCAGGTTGTGGCGCGCGTCGCCGTGGCCGGGGTCGCGCGCCAGCGACTGCCGGTAGGCGGCGACGGCGCCGTCGAGGTCCCCCTGGCCGGCGGCGGCGTTCCCGGCTCCCAGGAGCGCGCGCGATCCCAGCGGCTCGGGCGCCTCCCCCGCCCCGGCGAAGGCCTTCCGCGCCTCGGCGTGTCGGCCCAGCCCGGCCAGGGCCGCCCCGCGCCCCATGGCGATCTCCGGGCGCGCCCCGAGCTCCCGCTCCAGCGCCGCGTAGGCCTCGAGCGCCCCGGCCGCGTCCCCGGTCGCGAGCTTCTCGCGCGCCTCGCGGGAGAGCGGGTGCTCGCCGGACAGCGGCGATCCGGCGGCGAGCAGCGCGACGAGCAGGGCCGAGGTCACCGGGCCTCCTCGAGGGCGCGGGGCCGCTCGCGGACGAGGGCCCCGGCGAGGAGCAGGAGGAAGCCGGGGAAGGCGAGGAGCGCGTACCGCTCCTCCCAGGTCACGGTGGTGCGGCCCTCCACCTCGGAGCGCTCCATCCGCTCGAGCTCGCCGGCGAGCTCCGGGAGCCCCACCTGGCCCGCGGCGCGGAAGTAGCGGCCGCCGGTGCGCTCGGCCACCGCCCGGAGCGCCCCCTCCTCGAGCCGGCTGAGGACCGGCTGGCCGCGGCGGTCTCGCTTCCAGCCCTCGCCCTGCGGGACGGGAGCGCCCTCGGGGCTTCCCAGCCCCACCGTGAAGACGCGCACGCCGTCGGCGGCCAGCACCTCGGCGGCCTCCGCCGCCCCCGGCTCGTTGTCCTCGCCGTCGGAGAGGAGCACCACCGCCCGCGAGCGCCCGCCGCGCTCCACGGCCCGCAGCACGTCGCCCGCGACCCGGAGCGCGGCCGCCAGGCTCGTGCCCTGGCGCGGCATCATCTCGGGCGACGCGGCGCGCAGGAGCAGGCGGGCGGCGGCGGCGTCGGAGGTCAGCGGGCACTGCACGAAGGCGTCGGCGGCGAAGGCCACCAGGGCCACGCGGTCGCCGCCCGTCCGGTCGAGGAGCGCCCCGACCTCGAGGCGGGCGCGCGCCAGCCGGTCCGGCTTCTCGTCGCGCGCCAGCATGCTGCGCGAGACGTCGAGGGCCACCACCAGGTCCATCCCGTAGCGCCGGGCCAGCTCGATCCGCGTGCCGCACTGCGGCCGCGCCAGCGCCAGCGCCAGCAGCGCGAGCCCGGCGGTCCCCAGCCCGAGGCGGGCGGCGGGCCGCGCCGCGCCCGCGCCCGGCGCCACCCGCGGGGCGAGCGCCCCGGCCAGCTCCCGGAGCGCCGCTCGCCGGCGCGCCAGCCCGCGGAGCCCCAGGGCCAGCGCCAGCGCCGCGGCCGCCAGGAGCCAGAGCGCCTGCGGGGCCGCGAGCCGGACCGGCTCGCCCAGGATCTGGAGCTGCGCCGTCACGGGAAGGTCCGCAGGCGCGTGGCGCCGAGGAGGAGCGAGCCGGCCGCGAGGACCAGGGCGAGCAGGAGAAGGGGGGGGAAGAGCTCCCGGCGGCGCCGGAGGACCCCGGCGGCCACGAGCCGGGAGCGCTCCAGCCGGTCGAGGACCTCGTCCAGCCCGCGCTGCAGCGTGGCCCGGTCGGTGGCGACCGAGAAGGCGCCGCCGGTCTCCTCGGCGATGCGGCGCAGGAGCTCGGGGTTCACCGGGAGGTCGACCTCGCGGAAGACCGTCCGCCCGAAGGCGTCCTTGCCTGCCGGGTAGGGGACCCGCCCGCCCCTGCCGACGAGGATGGGGAAGACGCGGACGCCGAGGGCCGCCGCGGCGCGGGCCGCCTCCATGGGCGAGATCTGGCCGGCGTTGTTGTCGCCGTCGGTGAGGAGGATCACCACCTTGCTCCGGGCGTCGGACTCCCGCAGCCGGTTCACGGCGGTGGCCACGGCGTTGCCGATGGCGGTCCCGTCCTCGATGCTGCCGGCCTCGAGCCGGTCGACGAGCTCGCCGAGGACCCCGGCGTCGAGCGTGAGCGGGGCCTGGGTGTAGGCGTCGGCGGCGAAGACCACCAGGCCGATCCGGTCGTGGCTCCGCCGGGCGACGAAGGCCTTCAGGACCTCGCGGGCCACGTGGATGCGGTCGCGGGGCTCGAAGTCCACGGCGCGCATCGAGGTGGAGAGGTCCAGGGCCACCACGATGTCGATGCCCTCCACGGCGATCTCCTCGGGGGAGGAGGAGCGCCCCTGCGGCCGCGCCAGCGCCACGGCCGCGAGCGCCAGGGCCCCTGCCAGGAGCGCCGCCGGCAGCCAGCCGAGCCGCGCCCACCGCCCGGGCCGGGCGGCGAGCGCCGCGGCCCGCGGGAACCGGAGCCGGGGGGCGCGGGAGCGCTCCAGCCGCGCTGCGAGCAGCACCAGCGGCACGGCCAGCAGGAGGACGAGCGCCCAGGGGCGCGCCAGCTCGACGCCGCCCATCAGGCCGCCTCCCGCGGGGTCGCCGGCGGCCGGGCGGCTTCCCCGAGCGCGGCCGCGTAGCGGCTCGCCGCGGCGCAGGCCTCCGCCGGGGGCTCGTGGCGCGCGAACTTCACCAGGTCGGCGAGCTCGAGGAAGGCGCGGAGCGCCCCGAGGTCGACCCCGGAGAGCGGACGCGCGCCCAGGGCGGCGAGGAGCTCGGCGCTCGTCAGGTCGAGCGCCGCGCCGGGCGCCAGGGCGGCGAGGAGGTCCCGGACGGCCTCGGCGAGCCGCTCGACGTGCTCGCGGCCGCGCCCCCGAGCCGGCAGCTCCAGCGCCAGGATCTCGGCCAGGCGCCGGGCGAAGCGCTGGTCGGGAGGGAGGGGCGGCGGGGCGGGAACCCTCGAGCGCCGGCGGCGCCAGAGCCGGACCGCGAGGATCGCGAGGGCCAGCGCCGCGAGCAGGCCGCCGGCCCAGGCGAGCGGCGCCAGGCGCGGCACCTCGACCGGCGGCGCCGCAGGCTCGCGGAGGGGCAGCGAGGCGGCGGGCACGGCCGGGTCGGTGACGCCCAGGGCCCGGACCCGCAGGCCCCGCGCCTCGGCGCGGCGCTCGCCGGCCGGCCCCCGCACCACGACCGCGACCGGCGGGAGGACGTGGTCTCCGAGGTCGAGGAGCTGCAGCGCCAGCTCGCAGGTGGTGAGCGCCGAGCGGTCGCCGGCGACGGTGCGGCAGCCCGCCTCGCGGAGCGCGAAGGGCTCGAGGGGCGGGAGCGGGGCGAGCGACGCCGCCTCGCCGGGCTCGTGGCGCAGGGCGAGCGCCAGCTCGAAGGGCTCGCCGAGCCGGACCGACGCCCGGGAGAGCTCGGCCCGGAGGTCCGGCCCCGCGGCGGCGATCGCCAGGGCGAGGAGGGCCGGCCCGGTCATCGCCCGGCGCGCCTCCGGGCCCGGGCGCGGAAGAGGGCGAGGAGCGGCGCCACCGGGTCGGTCCCGTCCGCCGACACCTCGGCGGCGTCGAGGTCGAGCGCCGCGAAGAGCCGGCGCCGGCCCTCGTCGTCGGCCTCGGCGGCCTCGCGCAGCGCGCGGCGCACGGCGGGGGAGCGGAGGTCGGCTCGCGTCACCGCGCCGGACTCCGGGTCCTCGATCCAGGCGAGGCCGGCGGGCGGCAGCTCGCGCTCCCGGCGGTCTCCGAGGACCACGGGGACGACGTCGTGGCGCCGGGCCGCGACCCGCAGGGCCCGGGCCCAGGGCTGCTCGCCGTTCGCCGGCCCGGGGCCGAGGAAGTCGGAGAGGAGGAAGACCACCGCCCGCCGGCGCTGCACCCGGGACGCGAACTCCAGGGGGGCGGCGAGGTCGGTGCCGGCGCGCCGCGGCTGGAACCGGAGCACCTCGGACAGGAGCCGGAGCGCGTGCTTGCGTCCCTTGCGCGGCGGGACGTACCGCTCCACCTCGGCGGTGAAGAGCGCGAGCCCGACGCGGTCGCCGTTCGCCACCGCGCTCATCGCCAGGAGGGCGGCGAGCTCCGCCGCCACCTCGCCCTTGGTCCTCGAGGAGGAGCCGAAGGCGGTGGAGGCGGAGAGGTCGACGAGCAGGAGCACGGTGAGCTCGCGCTCCTCGACGAAGCGTTTCACGAAGAGGTGGCCGAGGCGCGCGGTGGCGTTCCAGTCCACCGCCCGGACGTCGTCGCCGGGCACGTAGGCGCGGATCTCCGCCACCTCCATGCCCCGGCCGCGGAAGACCGAGTGGTACGGCCCCGCCAGCGCACCCTGCACGGCCCGCCGGGTGGCGATCTCGATCCGGCGGACCCGCCGCACCAGGTCGCGGGGCTCCACGGCGCGCCTACGGCACCTCGACGCGCTCGAGGACCCGGGTCACCACCTTCTCCGGCGTGACCTCCTCGGCCTCGGCCTCGTAGGTGAGGGCGATGCGGTGGCGCAGGACGTCGTAGGCGACGGCCTTCACGTCGTCGGGGACGACGTAGGCCCGCCGCCGCAGGAAGGCGTGGGCCCGGGCCGCGGCCAGGAGGGCCAGCGTCGCCCGCGGGCTCGCCCCCCACTCGACGAGCCCCTCGAGGTCGGCGAGGCCGGCGCCGCGGGGGTCGCGGGTGGCGAGGACCAGCGACACCGCGTAGTCCTTGATCCGCCCGTCGAGGTAGACGCGCTGCGCCGCGCTGCGGGCCCGGGCCACCTCGGCGGCGCCGGCGGCCCGCCGGGCCCGCGGCGGGTCGGCGACGCCCATGCGGTCGACGATGGCCCGCTCCTCCTCCCGCGTCGGGTAGCCGACCTTCACCTTCAGCATGAAGCGGTCCACCTGGGCCTCGGGCAGGGGGTAGGTTCCCTCGTGCTCGATGGGGTTCTGGGTGGCGAGGACGATGAAGGGGTCGGGCAGCGGGAAGCTCTCCTCGCCGATCGTCACCTGTCGCTCCTCCATGGCCTCGAGCAGGGCCGACTGGACCTTGGCCGGGGCCCGGTTCACCTCGTCGGCGAGAAGGACGCTCGCGAAGACCGGCCCCTTGCGCACCGCGAAGGCGCCGGTCCGCTGGTCGTAGATCTGCGTTCCCACCAGGTCGGCCGGGAGGAGGTCGGGCGTGAACTGGATGCGCCGGAAGGGCAGGTCCACGGCGTCGGCGAGCGTCCGCACCGCCAGCGTCTTCGCCAGGCCGGGCACGCCCTCGAGCAGCACGTGGCCGCCGGTGAGGAGGCCGACCAGGGTCCGCTCCACGAGGTGGCGCTGGCCGACGATCACCCGGCCGACCTCGGCGAGGATCCGCTCGACCAGGGCCGAGGCCTCCTCGACCTCCGCGGCGATGGCCTGGATCTCCGGGTGCATGGGGCCCCTCACGCGTGGTGGACGAAGCGCAGCCCCCACATCGTCGCCACGCCCGCGAGGAGCGCGAGCGAGAGCTGGAGTCGCGAGCCGCCGCGGCGGTGCAGGTCGGGGAGGATGTCGGAGAAGGCGATGTGCAGGAAGGTACCGGCCGAGGCGGCCAGGGCGTTGGCGGTGAAGGACTCGACGCGGACCAGGCCGCGGACCCCGAAGTAGACGGCGGCGCCGGCCGGCACCATGAGCGCGAAGGCGGCGGTCATGGCCAGCGCCCGGCGCCGGCGGTACCCCTCGGCGGCCAGGATGGCCGAGAGCGAGAAGCTCGAGGGGATCTTGTGCGCCAGGATGGCGATGAAGACGAGGAAGCCGAGGCCGACGTCCTGCGAGGCCGCCCCCAGGGCGAAGCCGTCGACGAGGGTGTGGGCCGAGAGGCCGACGAAGGCCGCGATCCCCAGGGTGTGGACCTCGCAGCCGGTGGCGCCGTGGTCGTCGTCGCGCCCGCTGCGGCCGTGGCCGGCCGCTCCCGGGACCGGGCCGGGCTCGCCGCAGACGTGGACGAGGACGAAGCGCTCGAGGAGGAAGAGGCCGAGGAAGCCGACGAGCGCCCAGGGGATGGCCCGGTAGCCGGCCCCCTCCACCGCCTCGGGGAGGATGTGGAGGAAGGCGGCGCCCAGCATCACCCCGGCGGAGAAGGAGAGGAGCGCATCGGAGCGGCGCGCCGCGCCGATGAGCGGCAGCGAGCCGCCGGCGAGCGCCCCGAGGAGGATGGCGGCGGAGTAGGCCGCGAGCGTGCCGGCCTCGCTCACGGCGCCTCCGGGCGGCGCGCCGTCATCCGCGCCCCTCGGCCCCGGCGGCCTCCGGCGCCGCCGGGGCGGGCTCGAAGGCGTCGCCGCCCGGGGGGAAGTGCCGGTCCAGTGCCGCGGCGACGTCGGCGGCGGTGCCCAGCCGGTCGGCCTCGCCGCGGAAGCGGGCTCCGCCGCGCCGGCCGCGCGTGTACCAGAGGAGGTGGGCGCGCAGCCCGCGGACCGCGGCGCGCTCGCCCGCCTCCGGGTCCTCGCCGGGGCGGCGCCGCGCCCGGTGCTCGACCTGCATGGCGACGTGGCGCAGGACGAGCGCCCCCCACTCGTCGCGCGAGGGCGGGCCCGGGGCCGGAAGGCCGCGCTCGGCGGCGGCCAGGTCGCGGAAGATCCAGGGGTTCCCGCAGGCGCCCCGGGCGACGAGGACGAAGTCGCAGCCGGTCTCGTCCGCCATCCGGAGGGCGTCGGCGGCGCTCCAGACGTCGCCCGAGCCGAGCACCGGGACGGACACGGCGCGCTTCACCCGGGCGAGGAGCCCCCAGTCGGCCTCGCCGGCGTAGCCCTGCGCCCGGGTGCGGCCGTGGAGCGCCACCGCCGCCGCGCCCCCGGCCTCGGCGGCGCGGGCCACCTCGACGGCGTTCACGCTCTGCTGGTCCCAGCCGGCCCGGATCTTGACCGTCACCGCGACGCCGGCCGCCTCGCGGACGGCGCGCACCGCTGCCTCGACGCGCCCCGGCTCGCGGGCCAGCGCCGCGCCGGCGCCCGTGCCGCAGACCTTCTTCACCGGGCAGGCCATGTTGAGGTCCACGAGGTCGGCGCCCCGCTCCACCGCGGCGCGGGCCCCCGCCGCCAGGACCTCGGGCTCGGCGGCGAAGAGCTGGACCGCGAAGGGCGTCTCGGAGGGATCGCGGTCGAGGTAGGCCTCCGTCTGCGCGCTCCCGTGGAGGAGCCCGTGGGCCGAGACCATCTCGGTGTAGGCGAAGGCGGCGCCGAGCTCGCGGCACAGGAGCCGGAACGGGCGGTCGGAGACGCCGGCGAGCGGCGCGAGGAAGAAGCGGCCGGAGAAGCGGTGGGGTCCGATGTGCACGCAGGCGCTCGACGGGAGGGGTGTGTAGCACGCGGGACGGGCGCGCGAAACCCGCGGGCGGGGCGCCCGGGGCCCGCCATCCGTGGTAACGAGGTCGCGTGAAGGCCGCGCTCCTCCTCCTGGCCGGCGCCTCCGCGGCCGCCCCCGCGCCGGAGCCGCCCCGGGCGGCCGCGTCGGTCACCATCCTCTACCTCGCCGACCTCGGCGGACAGCTGGAGCCCTGCGGCTGCAGCGCCGACCAGCGCGGAGGGCTGCCGCGCCTGGCGGCGCTCGTGGCCCGCCTGCGCCGGGAGAATCCGGGCGCCCTCCTCGTCGCCGGAGGCGACCTCCTCTTCGAGGGGCCGCTCGACCCGGAGCGGCGCGAGGTGGCCCTCGTCCGGGCGCGGGCGGCGGCGGCGGCCCTGCGGGGGATGGGGCTCGCGGCCACCGTCGCCGGAGAGCGCGACCTCGCCGCCGGCGAGGCCTTCCTCCGGGGGTCGCGGCTCCCGTTCGGCGAGACCCGGCGCGTCGGGGTGGTGGGCCTGGGCGTCCCCGGCAAGGTGCCCGCGGCGCCGCTCCGCGTCGCCCTGGTCCACCGCGGCGGGACGCGGGAGGCGGCGCCGCTCGCGGCGGCGCTGCGCGCCGAGGGCGTGGACCTGGTCCTGGCCGCCCACCGGGAGGCGCTCACCGACGACGACGTGAACCGGGCCCTGCTCGGCGGGCCGGTGCCGGTGGTCCAGGTGCAGTCGCGCGGGCAGTCGCTGGCCCGGATCGACGTCCGGCTGGCGGGCGACCGCGCCCGGGGCTTCGCGGTCCTCGAGGGGCCGGCGCAGCGCGAGGAGGAGATCGACCTCGCCGAGCAGCGCGCCGCCGAGTACCGGCGGCGCGCAGCGGCGGCGCACGCCGACGGGAGCGAGGAGCTGGCCCGGGCGCTGGCCGCCAAGGTGGACGAGCTCCTGGAGCGGGCCCGGGCGCTGCGCCAGGCGCCGCTGCCGGAGCCGCCCGCGGATCGGCCGTCGCTCACGGTGAGCTTCCTCCCGGTGACGCAGGACCTTCCCGAGGACCCGGCCGTCCGGCGCATCGTCGACCGGGCCCACGCCGCGGCGGCGCGGGCCGACCTGGCCGCGGCCCGGGCCGGGCGCCGGCCCTGTCCCGCGCCCGCTCCGGGAGCGCCGGTCCACGTCGGGCTCGCCGCCCCGGCGCCCGGCGCGGCCCGCTCCTGCCGGGAGTGCCACCCGGCCGCCTGGGCGCAGTGGCGGTCGACGCCGCACGCCCGCGCCTACGCCACCCTGGAGAAGCGCCGCCGGCAGCTCGACCTCGACTGCGTCGCCTGTCACGTCACCGGGTGGCGCGAGCCGGGGGGCGCCTGCGGCGTCGACCGGGTCGCCGGGCGCGAGGACGTGCAGTGCGAGGCCTGCCACGGGCCGGCGAGCCTCCACGCCGCGGACCCGCCGGGACACATCCTGCGAGAGCCGCCCGAGGAGCGCTGCCGCGCCTGCCACACGCCGGAGCACTCGACGCGCTTCGAGCCGCGGAGCTACCGGAAGCGGGTGCTGGGCCCGGGGCACGGGGCGCCGTGACGCGATGCGACCTGGAGCCATGACCGGGGGATTGCCTCCCGGCGCCGACGGGTTACGATGGACGCCCAAGGGCGCCGCACCCTTCCGGCGCGGCCGATTCCGGACGATGTCAAGGTACTTCGCGCTCCTCGCGCTCCTCCCCATCGCAACCGCTGCCGAGCCGGCCCCTGCCGTTCCCGCCGCGCTTCCCGCGGCGGTGGGGAGCGCGCCGCTCGCCGCCCGGACCGCGCCGCCGCCGTCCGATCCGGCCGCCCCGGCGCCCGAGGGCGAGGCGCCGTCCGAGGCCGACGCTCCCGACGACGAGGAGATCGAGAACGCGGTCGAGGCCCAGTCGCGCGAGCTCGAGGAGCTGCGCGCCGCCGAGGAGCAGGCCGATCCCGCCGAGGCGCCGTCGCCCGAGGAGCGTGCGGCGCGGGCGGCGGCGTGGCTCGGGACCGAGTCGCCGCTGCGCCGCGGCCTCGAGGAGGCGCTCTCGCACGAGCCGGGCGCGCCCGCCGAGGTCGCGGGCCGCATCCCCGGCCTGCCGGAGATCGACCACGACCTGCGCCGCCTCCAGGCCGAGTACGACATCCCGCTGGAGGTGAACGACGCGGTCGTCGCCTACGTGCGCTTCTTCCAGCACCCCAAGGTGCGGCCGCACTTCGTCCGCTGGCTGGGGCGAGCCGAGCGCTACCTGCCGCGCTTCCGGGAGATCCTCGCCGAGGAGGGGCTCCCCGAGGACACCGTCTTCCTGGCGATGATCGAGAGCGGCTTCGCGAACATGGCGACGAGCCGGGCCCGCGCCGTCGGCCCCTGGCAGTTCATCGCCGGCACCGGCAAGCGCATGGGGCTCAGGCTGGACTTCTGGGTGGACGAGCGCCGGGACCCGGAGAAGTCGGCCCGGGCCGCGGCCCGCTACCTCAAGGAGCTCCACGGGCAGTTCGGCGACTGGAAGCTCGCCTGGGCGGGGTACAACGCCGGCGCCGGCAAGATCGCGAGGGCGCAGCGCCGCGGCCAGGCGGACTTCTGGTCGATGGCGCGCGGCCGCGTCCTGCGGCGCGAGACCAAGGGCTACGTGCCCAAGCTCATGGCGGCGGCCATCGTCACCCGCCACGCGGGGGCCTTCGGGTTCGGGCGCGAGGAGATCGACGCCGAGCGCTGGATCCCCTACGAGACCGTCGCCGTGCCCCGGGCCGCGCTCCTGGCGCACGTGGCCGAGGCGGCCGAGGTGACGGAGAGGGCCCTCCTCGAGCTGAACCCCGAGCTGCGCCGCACCTGCACCCCGCCCCGGCCGTACGAGCTCAAGGTCCCGAGGGGCCAGGCCGAGGTCTTCGCCAGGAACTGGGAGCAGGTCTCGGAGCGGGCGGGCGCCCTGGCCTTCGTCCACCACCGGGTGAAGCCCGGCGAGACGCTCGCGGTGGTGGCGCAGGCGCACGGCGCCCCTCCGGCGGCGGTGCAGCGGATGAACGGCCTGCGGCCGGGTCGCCGGGTCCGGCCGGGGACCGAGCTCGTCGTCCCGGTGTCGGCGCAGGCGCGCGAGGCGGCGGCGCTGGCGCCGGAGCCCCCGGAGCGCGAGCGGCCGGGGCGCGCCCGCCGGCGCCCCGCGCAGGTCGCGATCGCCGCG
>DATBLK010000328.1:0-2188 GCA_036555405.1 Anaeromyxobacteraceae bacterium | reverse complement strand
GTGGCCGCGATGCCCGGGGCGACGCTCCGGGCCGAGGAGCTCCAGCGGGCCTGCGCCGAGCGGCTCGCCGACTTCAAGGTCCCGGTCGCGGTCCGCTTCGTCGAGAAGCTCCCCCGCAACCCCGGGGGCAAGGTGCTGAAGCAGGAGCTGCGGCGGGCCTGGGCGGCGGACCGGGAAGAGGAGCCATGATCGAAGTGCACCGGAGCGCCCTCCGCGGTAGCATCCTCGCCCCTCCGCGCGCGAGGTGGCGATGAGCGTCGACAGGTCGCTGGAGGCCGGGGTCCTCCGGCTCACGATGAACCGCCCCGAGGCGCGGAACGCCCTCGACGAGGCGTCCTACCGGGCGCTCTCGGCGGCGCTGGCGGAGGCCGACGGCGACGCCGCGGTCGGCGCCGTGGTCCTCACCGGGGCGGGCGGGCACTTCACCGCAGGCAACGACCTGCGCGACTTCCAGGCGGCGGCGCAGCGCCGGCCTCCCGGGGGCGCCGCCGAGGAGCCGGCCGGCGTCCGGTGGCTGAAGGCGCTCGTCGCCTTCGAGAAGCCGCTCCTGGCGGCGGTCGAGGGCGTGGCGGTGGGCATCGGGACGACCACCCTGCTCCACTGCGACCTGGCCTTCGCCGGCGCCGGGGCGCGCTTCCGGATGCCCTTCGTGCCCCTGGGCCTGTGCCCCGAGGGCGGATCGAGCTGGCTGCTGCCGCGCGCCGCCGGCCCGAAGCGCGCCGCCGACCTCCTCCTCACCGGCCGGGAGTTCGGCGCCGCCGAGGCCGAGGCGGCGGGCCTCCTCACCGGCGTGGTCCCGGACGGCGGCGCGCTGGCGCGCGCCACCGAGGCCGCAGGCCAGCTCGCGGCCCTGCCGCCGGCAGCGGTGCGGGCCGGCAAGGCGCTCCTGCGGCGGGCGGAGCGGGGGCCGGTGCTCGAGGCCATCGGCGCCGAGATGGTGGAGTTCCGCCGGCTCCTCGGCTCGCCCGAGGCCCAGGCCGCCTTCGCCGCCTTCTTCGCCCGGCGCAGCTAGGGGAGGGGACGTGGACCTGCGCTTCACGCCGGCCGAGCAGGCCTTCCGCGAGGAGGTGCGCGCCTTCCTGGCCGCGGAGCTCCCCGCCGACATGCGCCGGCGGGTGCTGGAGGGGCGCCACCCCTCGCGCGACGACACCGTGGCCTGGCACCGCATCCTCCACCGCAAGGGATGGGGCGGGCCGGGCTGGCCCAGGGAGTTCGGCGGGACGGGCTGGGGCCCGGTGGAGTCGTACGTCTTCGAGGAGGAGTGCGCCGCCGCCGGGGCGCCGCGCCTGCTCCCCTTCGGCCTGAAGATGGTCGGGCCGGTGATCATGCGCTACGGGAGCGAGGCCCAGCAGAAGCGCTTCCTGCCGCGCATCCTCGCCCTCGACGACTGGTGGTGCCAGGGCTACTCGGAGCCCGGCTCCGGCTCGGACCTCGCTTCCCTGAAGACCCGGGCCGAGCGCCGGGGCGAGCACTACGTCGTGAACGGGCAGAAGACCTGGATCACGCTGGCCCAGCACGCCGACTGGATCTTCTGCCTGGTGCGCACCGACCCCGGGGCCAAGCCCCAGGCCGGGATCTCCTTCCTGCTCGTCGACATGCGCTCGCCGGGAGTGTCGGTCCGCCCCATCGTCATGATGGACGGCGGGCACGAGGTGAACGAGGTCTGGTTCGAGGACGTGGCGGTCCCGGTGGAGAACCGCGTCGGCGAGGAGAACGCCGGCTGGACCTACGCGAAGTTCCTCCTGGGGCACGAGCGCGCCAACATCGCCGGCGTGGGCACCTCCAAGCGGGAGCTGGTGCGCCTGAAGCGCATCGCGGCGCGGGAGCGGAAGCACGGGCGGCCGCTCCTCGAGGACCCGATCTTCGCCGCCCGGATCGCCCAGGTGGAGATCGACCTCCTGGCGCTGGAGATCACGAACCTCCGGGTGGTCTCGGCCGAGGCGGAGCGGCGCGCCCCCGGGCCCGAGGCCTCGCTCCTGAAGATCAAGGGGTCCGAGATCCAGCAGGCGCTCTCCGAGCTCATGCTCCAGGCGGCGGGCCCCGGGGGGCTCCCCCTGCTCCCCGAGGCGACGGCGCCGGGGCCGAGCCCGCCGGCCGGGCGGGACCGCGCCGGGCCGCTGGCCGCGACCTACCTGAACCTCCGCAAGACCACGATCTACGGCGGGTCCAACGAGATCCAGAGGAACAT
>DATBLK010000314.1:0-6750 GCA_036555405.1 Anaeromyxobacteraceae bacterium | reverse complement strand
GCCGCAGCTGCCTCCGAACCAGGTCGTCGTCGCCCTGGCGCTGGTCCTCTCGGCCTTCGTGATGTCGCCCACCGCCTCGCGCGTCTACGGCGAGGCCCTGGGCCCCTTCCTCGAGGACCGGATGGACCACGCCGAGGCCCTGGAGCGCGGCTCGGCGCCCCTGCGGGAGTTCATGCTCCGGCAGACGCGCGAGCAGGACCTCGGCCTCTTCCTGGAGATCGGGAACCGGCCGCGGCCCGCCCGCGGCGAGGAGCTCCCCATGACGGTGGTGATCCCGGCCTTCATGGTCTCCGAGCTCACCAGCGCCTTTCGGATGGGGTTGTTCCTCTACGTGCCCATGCTCCTCGTCGACCTCCTCGTCGCCTCGGTGCTGATGTCGATGGGCATGATGATGGTCCCGCCCATGATGATCTCGCTCCCCCTGAAGATCGGCGTGTTCGTCATGGCCGACGGCTGGCGGCTCGTCGTCGCCTCGCTGGCCCGGAGCTTCGCGTGAGCCCGGAGCTTCCCGGCGGCCTGGTCCGCGAGGCGCTGGGCCTGCTCGGCGGCGTGGGCGGGCCGGTGCTCCTGGCCCTGCTGCTGGTGGGGCTCGTCGTCGGCGTGCTGCAGGCCGCCACCCAGGTGAACGACCCGGCGCTGAGCTTCCTGCCGCGCGCCGCCGCCGGGGCGGCCGTGGTCTGGCTCGCCGGCGGGTGGATCCTGGAGCGGCTCTCGGGCTTCCTCGCCGAGTCCCTCACGCGGATGGCGGGGCGCTGACGTGGAGGTCCCGCTCCACCTCGCCTGGGGCTTCTCGCTGGTCCTCTTCCGGACGCTGGGCCTGTTCCTCACCGCGCCCATCCTCGCGTCCCGCACCGTGCCGGCCCGGGTGCGTCTCGGCATCGGGGTCGCCGTGTCCCTGGCGGTCTGGAGCGGCGCCGGCGGCCCGGCAGCCGACGTCCCGGCCTCGATCTGGCCCCTGGCCGCCTCCGCCGCCGGAGAGACCGCGGTCGGCGCCCTGGCGGGGGTCGCGGCGCGGATGGTCCTCGACGCGGCGCTGGCGGCGGGACACCTGGTGAGCCTCTCGGCCGGCATCGGCTTCGGCGCCCTCCTCGACCCGCTCTCCGGCGCCGAGTCCAGCTCCACCGCCGAGCTCCTCTCGGTGGGTGCCCAGCTCGCGGCGCTGGCGCTGGGGCTGCACCGCGAGGCCATCGCCTGGCTGGCGCGCTCCTGCGTCGCCTTTCCCCCCGGGTCCGGCCAGGGCCTGCGGGAGCTCGCGCTCCGCGCCATCTGGCACGGCACCGGCGCCGCCTCCCTGGCGGTGCGCGTCGCCTTCCCGGCGCTGGCGGCCGTCATGGTGGGCCACCTGGTCCTGGGGGTGCTCGGGCGAGTCGCCCCGCAGCTCGGCCTGGCGAACCTCGGCTTCACCATCTCGGTGCTCGCGGGGGGCGGAGCCCTGTACCTCGTCGCCCCCGGCGCCGCCGAGGTGGTGGCGCGCGCCGCCCTGGCGGCCTTCGCCTAGGAGCCACCCGTGGCCGACGACGAGGAGCGAGAGGACCGGACCGAGGAACCCAGCGGCCGGCGCCTGGGGCGCGCCCGGGAGGAGGGGCGCGTCCCGGTCGGGCACGACCTCCACCTCGTCGCCAGCCTGGTCGCCGGGGCGGCGGCGCTCCTGGTCGTCGGGCCGGCGTTGCGCACCGGCCTGGTGCGCCTCGCCGCCCAGTCGGCGCGGATGCTCTCGCCGCGCGCACCCTTCGGCGACCTCGCCTCCCTGTTCGCCGGGCCGGCCGCCGCCGTCGCCGCCGTCTGCCTGGCGGCCGGCATCGCCGGCGTCGCCGCGGTGCTGACCCAGACGCGCGGCGGCTTCTGGGCGCACCTCGCGCTCCCGGACGCTTCCCGCCTCTGGCGAGCGGGCCGGCTCAACCTCTTCCGCAAGGACCTGTGGATCGACCTCGGCCTCTCGGCCGTCAAGGTGGTGGCGCTGGCGGCGGCGGCCTGGTCGGCGGTCCGCGCCGACTTCGCGACGTTGCCGGCCCTCCTCGGCGTCGCCCCCGGCGAGCAGCTGGCGCGGACCTTCGGGATCCTGGGCAACGCGGCCTGGCGGCTCCTCCTGGCCGCGGTCGCCATCGCGGGTGCGGACCTTGCAGTCCAGCGCTGGCGGTTCCACCAGAGCATGAGGATGACGCGGCACGAGGCCAGGCGGGAGGCGAAGGAGGACGAGGGCGACCCCACCGCCCGGGGACGCCGGAAGAGGCGCCACCGCGAGATCGCCAAGGGGCTGGCCGCCGTCGAGGTCCCGCGGGCCGACGCGCTGGTCGTGAACCCGACGCACGTGGCCGTCGCCATCCGCTACCGGCGCGACGAGGGCCGCGCCCCGCGCGTCACCGCCAAGGGCAAGGGCGTCCTGGCCGAGTTCATGCGCGACCTGGCCCGGCGCAACGGCGTGCCCATCGTCGAGGACGTCCCCCTGGCGCGCCTCCTCCACCGGAAGGTGAAGGTCGGGGCCGAGATCCCGGCCTCCACCTACAAGGCGGTGGCCGCGGTGCTGGCCTTCGTCTACCGGATCGCCGGCCGCGCGCCGCCGGCGGGGGCCCGCCCGTGAGCGACCCCCGGCCCAGCGGGCGCGCCGAGAGCCTCCTCGCCCTGGCGGTCCTGGGCGTCATCGCCATCCTCGTCGTTCCGGTGCCCGCGGCGGCGGTGGACGTGCTCCTGGCGCTCTCCATCGGCCTGGCGGTGCTCATGCTCCTGGTGGCGCTGGGGCTCACCAAGGCCGTCGACTTCTCGGTGTTCCCGTCCCTGCTCCTGATCGTCACCCTCTACCGGCTGGCGCTGGCGGTGGCGACGACCCGCCTCATCCTGCTGCGCGGCGGCGAGGGGACGGCGGCGGCCGGCCACCTCATCCAGACCATCGGCCGCTTCGCCGTCGGCGGCAGCCTCATCGTCGGCTTCGTGGTCTTCCTCATCCTGCTGGTGGTGAACTTCGCGGTCATCACCAAGGGCGCGAACCGCGTCTCCGAGGTGGCGGCCCGCTTCACCCTCGACGCCATGCCGGGGAAGCAGATGTCCATCGACGCCGACCTCGCGGCCGGCATCGTCGACGACCGGGAGGCGAAGGCGCGGCGGGCCGAGCTGGAGCGCGAGGCCGAGTTCTTCGGGGCCATGGACGGCGCCTCCAAGTTCGTCCGCGGCGACGCCGTCGCCGGCCTGGCCATCACCGGGATCAACATCGTCGGCGGGCTCGTCGCCGGCCTGATGCGCGACCACCTTTCCCTGGCCCAGGCCGCCGAGACCTACACCCTGCTCACCGTCGGCGACGGCCTCGTCACCCAGATGCCGGCCCTGCTCGTCTCCACCGGCGCCGGCATCGTCGTCACCCGCGCCGCCGGGGCGGACCTGGGCACGCAGCTCGGCGCCCAGGTGTTCTCGCGATCCCGCTCCCTCACCACCTCGGCCCTGGTGCTCGGCGCCATCGGGCTGCTCCCCGGCATGCCGCTCCTGGCCTTCGGCGGCGTCGCCGCAGCGCTCCTGCTCCTGGGGCGGCGGGCCCAGGGCGCCGCCCGGGCCGCCGCCGCCCCCCGGCCGCGGCCGCCCGAGGGCAAGGCCCAGGAGAGGATCCACGACCTCCTCGCCGTCGAGACCCTGGAGCTCGAGGTCGGCTACGCTCTCGTCCCCCTCATCGACCTCTCCAAGGGCGGCGAGCTCCCGGGCCGCGTCACCGCGCTCCGCCGCCAGCTCGCCGCCGACCTCGGCGTGGTCCTCCCCTCGGTGCACCTCCGCGACAACCTCCGCCTCGACCCCAACGCCTACCGCGTGCTCCTGCGGGGCGTGGAGGTCGGGAAGGGCCAGGCCTTCACCGACCGGCTCATGGCGCTGGACCCGGCCGGCGCCGCCCCCGCCGTCGACGGCCTCCGCTCGAGCGACCCCGCCTTCGGCCTGCCCTCGGTCTGGATCAACCCCGGGGAGCGGGCCCGGGCCGAGGCGCTGGGCCTGACCCTCGTCGACGGCGCCTCGGTCGTCACCACCCACCTCTCCGAGCTCCTGCGCCGCAACGCCCACGAGCTCGTGGGCCGGCAGGAGGTGCAGGAGCTCCTGGGGATCGTCGGCCGGGAGGCGCCCAAGCTCGTGGAGGACGTCGTCCCCGGAACCATCGGCCTCGGCGAGCTGGTGCGCGTCCTCCGCGGCCTGCTCCGCGAGGGCGTCTCCGTCCGGGACCTTCGCTCGGTCCTCGAGGCGGTCGCGGACGGCGCCGCCCGGTCCAAGGACACCGCCTGGCTGGTGGAGAGCGCCAGGCGCCGCCTGGCCCGGCAAATCACCGGGCGCGTCGCCGGAGGCGACGGCGTGGTTCACGCCCTCACCCTGGACCGGCCCACCGAGGACGCGCTCCGCCAGAGCCTGGGGGCGAGCGACGGCGAGCCGGCGCTGGCGCCGGACGTGGACACGGCCCGCCGGCTGGTCGCCAGCCTCGAGGCGCAGGCGAGCCGCATGGGCACCGCCGGACAGCCGGTGGTCGTGCTCGCGCCGCCCGACCTCCGCCGCCCCCTCTTCGAGTTCGGCTCGCGCTTCGTCCCCGACCTCTTCGTGGTCTCGGCGCGCGAGCTCGTCCCCGGCACCACCGTCGAGCCGGCCGGCGTCCTGCACGCCGGCGCGGCCCTGATCGAGGGCGCCGCCGCCTGAGGAGACCCCATGCACGCCGACGTCCGCACCTTTCGCGCTCCCGACCCCGCCTCGGCCCTGGCCGCGGTGAAGGCCGCGCTCGGCCCCGACGCCGTGCTGCTGGCGACCCGCACCGTCCCGGCCGGCCTGTTCCGCCGCCCCGAGGTCGAGGTCACCGCGGCCGCGGGGAGCCCGCCCCATCGGCGCACCCCGGCGCCCCGCCCGGCTCCCCCCGGCGACGAGGGGCTCGCCGCCGAGGTTCGCCAGCTCCGGCGCTCGGTCGAGGAGACCCGGCGCGCGCTCGCCGCCGTGACCCGCGAGGCCCGCGCCCACGTCCAGGGCGGCCTGCCCCCGCCCGCGGCCGAGGTCCTGGCCCGGCTCCTGGGTCGCGGCGTCGAGCCGGTCCTGGCCGAGGAGCTCGTCCGCCAGGCGCTGGAGCTGGGGCGCACCCGGGCCGCGCCGGTGGGCTCCCTGGTGCGCGACCTCGTCGCCGAGCGCCTGGTCCCGTGCCGCGCCCCCTGGCTCCACGAGGGGCGCCACCTGGTCGCGCTCGTCGGGCCCACCGGCGTCGGCAAGACCACCACCCTCGCGAAGATCGCCGCCCGCGCCCTCCTCGAGTCCCGGCGCAAGGTGGCGCTGCTCACCGTCGACACCTACCGCATCGGCGCCACCGACCAGCTCGCCCGCTACGGCGAGATCATGGGCGTGCCGGCCCTGGTGGCGCGCGACCGCGGGGAGCTGCGCCGAGCGGCCGAGCGCGTCCGCGAGGCGGACCTGGTCCTGGTGGACACCGCCGGCCGCTCCAGCGCGGAGGACGTCGCCCGGCAGGCCGATCTGGTGCGAACCCTCCCCCGGGTCCAGCTGCACCTCGTCCTCTCCGCCGCCACCGGCGCCGCGGAGCTCTCCGCGGTGGCGGAGCGCTACCGGGCCTTGCAGCCGGATCGCCTGGTGTTCTCCAAGGTCGACGAGGCCTGCGGGCCCGGTGGGGTGCTGTCGGCGGCGGTGCGCATCGGACGGCCCGTGGCCTGCATCGCCGACGGGCAGCGCGTGCCCGAGGACCTCCACGCGCCGGTGGGAGCCGACCTGGTGGACCTCGTTCTCGGCGACGGGGAGTTCAGGCCCCGCGACAGGGAGTGACCGGTGGACCAGGCGAACGGACTCCGCGAGCTGGTCGAGAAGAGCCGCCCCGACGGCTCCCCGCTGCGCGTCATCGCCGTCACCAGCGGCAAGGGCGGCGTCGGCAAGACCCACCTCTCCTGCAACCTCGCGGTGCTGGCGGCGCGCGGGGGCCGGCGCGCCCTGGTCATCGACGCCGACCTGGGGCTGGCCAACGCCGACATCGTGCTCGGCATCGAGCCCCACCGCCACCTCGGACACCTCCTCGACGGCACGGTGCCGCTCCAGGACGTCCTGGCCGCCGGCCCGGAGGGGGTCCAGGTCCTCGCCGCCTCCACCGGCGTGCAGGAGCTCACCCGCCTCGACGAGGCCCAGAAGCTCCGGCTCGTCACCGCCCTCGACGACATCGAGGACCGCTTCGACCTCGTCCTCGTCGACTGCAGCGCCGGCATCGGCGACAACGTCCTCTTCTTCGCGGGCGCGGCGCAGGAGGCGATCCTGGTGGTCTCGCCCGAGCCCACCTCGCTCACCGACGCCTACGCCACGGTGAAGGTGCTGTCGCAGCAGGCGGGCGTCGAGCACTTCCAGGTGATCGTGAACCCCGTGCCCAGCGAGGCCCACGGGCGCGAGGTCTGGGAGAAGCTCACGCGCGTCACCGACCGCTTCCTCCAGGCGCGGGTCGCCTACCTGGGGCACGTCCCCCGCGACGAGAACCTCCACAGGGCGCTGATGGCCCAGCAGCCGGTGGTGCAGCTCTTCCCGCGCTCCCCCTCGAGCCGGGCCCTCCAGGCGCTCGCGTCGCGCATCCTCGACCGGTCGCCGCCCCCCTCGCTCCAGGGCGGCCTGAAGTTCCTGTGGCAGCGCATCCAGCGGGAAGGGGCCCAGGCCTGACCGCGATGCGCCGCGCGCACGCCCGCTACGCCGCGGAGGGCGGGGACGAGGGGACCCTGGTGGCCCGCCACGCCGCGCTGATCGACCGCCTGGCGCGCCGCCTCTCGTCGCGGA
>DATBLK010000264.1:0-12449 GCA_036555405.1 Anaeromyxobacteraceae bacterium | reverse complement strand
GCGTTGCGGAGGAGCCCGTCGCGCCGCGCGCGGGCCATCGCCGTGCCGTGGAAGGATCTCCGGTAGTCCTCCTCCGTGAGCCGCAGGGTCGCGTCGAGGTCGAGCGCGGCGCGCGCCGGCCGCGGCGTCAGCTCCGGGTCGCCGTCGGCCGGAGTGCCGCGGTTCCAGGGGCAGGCGGTCTGGCAGTCGTCGCAGCCGAACACCCAGGGGCCGAGCCGCTCCGCGACCTCGCCGGGCACGGCGCCGCGGCGCTCGATGGTCCAGTAGGCGATGCAGCGGCGCGCGTCGACGAAGCCGGGGACCGGGATGGCGCCCGTGGGGCAGGCCGGGAGACAGGCCCGGCAGCTCCCGCAGCGATCGGGGTGCGGCGGATCGGGCTCGAGGTCGCGGTCGAGGAGCACGGTGGCGAGGAGCACCCAGCTTCCGTGCCGTTCGGTGATGAGGCAGCCGTTCTTTCCCACCCAGCCGATTCCGGCCTCCTGCGCCCAGGCCTTCTCCATCACCGGCGCCACGTCGGAGGAGGCCAGGGCGCGGAGCGCCGGGTCGCGCCCGCGGAGCCGCAGCACCAGGGCCGCCAGCCGCCGCCTCATCACCGCGTGGTAATCGCGCCCGCGCGCGTAGCGTGCCACGCGCCCCTGCGCCGGCTCGGGCGCCTCGGGGCCGGCGTAGGAGAGGGCCAGCGCCACCACGCTGCGGGCGCCCGGCAGGAGGCGCGCCGGGTCGAGCCGCTCCCGCGCCTGCGCCCCGAGCCAGGCCATGTCCGCGTCCCAGCCGTTCTCGAGGACGCGGGAGAGCGGCCCCGGGTCAAGGGGCCGGGCCCGGGCGACGCCGGCCGCGCAGAAGCCGGCCTGGCGCGCCGCCGCCTTCACGAAGGCGCTGTCGAGCGCCGGCGACATCGCCGGAGGATAGCGCGGGAGCGAGGGCTACGCCCTGGGCTGCGGCGGCAGGATCCGGCGCGCGGCGGCGCCGACGACCCAGCCGCCGATCGAGCCCCCGATGGCGCCGAGGAGCATCGCTCCAAGCGCCGGCCCCACCGCCGAGACCGGGGTGGCGGTGAGCGTGACCAGCAGCCCGAAGGCGAGCGCCATCCCGGCCGGAACGCCGGCCGCGTTCCGGCGCCCAAGCCGCGCCTCGGCCACCGCCGCACAGAGCAGCGCCGCGGCCGCCAGCGCCCAGGTGCCGGCGCCGGAGACGGGGGGACGGTGGCCGGAGACCAGGAGGCGGCCGGCGACCGGGCCGGAGATCCGCTGCAGCACCAGCTCCCGGGTCCCGGCGGGGATCGAGGCGTCGTGCCAGTCGGCGTTGTGCTCCCGGGTGACGCGCGCCCGGCCGGAGCGGCCCACGCGGGCGTAGCTCGCGGTGCGGTCGAGCCTGCCCTCCACCGGTTCCCGCGGGCCGAGGATGCGGTAGCTCGCCGTCGGCTCGCCGCCTTCGGCGAGCCTCCCGGCGACGAGGAGGCGCACCCGGCCGCGGGTCCCGGCCGGCAGTGCGATGCGGTCGCCCTCGGCGCCCAGGTCGCCCTCGAAGAGCGGGTTGCCCGGCAGGACGGTGGGCAGCGCCGGCAGGACCACCGCCGCCGCGACCAGGCCGGCGGCGGCGATCCCCAGCGCGCGCGCCTGCCCCGTCCCCTCGAAGGCGGCGCGCACCAGCGCCAGCGCCGCCCCGGACGCCACCGACAGGACCAGCGCCGCGGCGGTGACCTCCTCGCCCACCCAGCCGAACAGGTAGAGCGCCCCGAAGGCCGCCGCCACGCCCAGGAGCACGGTGGGCAGCATCCAGCCGGAGAGGGCGTTCTCGAGCCGGAGGGCGAGGGTGATGGGTCGCTCGACCATGCGCAGCGGGCGCGCAGCATAGCCGGGCGCCGGCGCGGCTGCCAGGCGCACCGCGCACGGAAAATTGACGCGGCCGATATCACCCCTAGCATGCGCTCGTGGCCCGCCGGCTCGAGCTGCCAGAGTGGGAGGATCTCCCCGGCGCCGCCGCGCGCGGCGAGGGATGGGCCCTGGCGCGAGGCGACTGCCTCGAGGTCCTGGAGCGGCTGCCGCCGCACTCGGTCGACCTGATCTTCGCCGACCCGCCTTACCACCTCTCGAACGGCGGCACCACCTGCCGCTCCGGCCGCCGCGCCCGCGTCGACAAGGGGGCCTGGGACGCCTCGCGCGGCGTCGCCGAGGACCACGCCTTCCAGCGCGCCTGGCTCGGGGCCTGCCGCCGCGTCCTCAAGCCCTCGGGGACCATCTGGGTCTCGGGGACGCAGCACGTCATCTTCTCGGTGGGCTTCGCGATGCAGTCGCTCGGCTTCCACCTGCTGAACACCGTCACCTGGTACAAGCCCAACGCGGCGCCCAACCTCGCCTGCCGCTTCTTCACGCACTCGACCGAGCTCCTCCTCTGGGCCAGCCCCACGCGCACCCGGCCGCTCCTCCACCGCTTCGACTACCGGGAGATGAAGGCGCGGAACGGCGGCCGGCAGATGCGAGACCTCTGGGCGCTCGCCGAGCGACCCGAGCCCGGCGGCCGCCAGGTGGTCTGGGCCCTCCCGGCGCCGGGCCCGCGGGAGAAGGCGCACGGCCGCCACCCCACCCAGAAGCCGCTCGCGCTCCTGGAGCGCGTCCTCGCGGCGAGCGCCGCGCCCGGCGACCTGGTCCTCGACCCCTTCGCGGGCTCGGGGACCACCGGCGTCGTCGCCCGCGCCGCCGGCTGCCGCTTCATCGGCGTCGAGAGCGACCCCGAGTACCTCGCCCTCGCCGCGAGGCGCCTGCGCGCCGGTCCCCCCGAGGTTCTGGAGCCCGGGCGGCTCCCCCGCTAGAGTCGAGGGTCCCGGCGCCCGCGGGCGCCCGGGAGGGGGAACGCCGTGAAGGCACAGGACCAGCGCCCCGAAGACACCAGCGCCTCCGGCGACGGCACCATCGCGGACCCGGGCTCGCTGCGCCCGGGCGAGCGCGTCGTCTACCCGAACCAGGGCGTCTGCCAGGTCGTGGGGGTGGAGACGCAGGAGATCGCGGGCCAGCGGCTCGAGCTCCTGAGGATGGTGCGCGAGGAGGACGGCGCCGCCGTGCTGGTGCCGCGGGGCAAGGTGGCGGCGGTGGGGCTGCGCCGGGTCGCCAGCCGCGACTACGTCGAGGGCGTCTTCCACTTCCTCGCCGCCCAGGCCGAGAACCCGGAGCTCGACTGGAAGATCCGCCACCGCGACAACGCCGACCGGCTCGTGGTCGGCGGCGTCCTCGGGGTCGCCGAGGTCGTGAAGGGCCTGCACGCCCTCTCCCACATCCGGCCGCTCCCGACCAAGGAGCGCGAACAGTACGACGGCGCGCGCCACCTCCTGGTCGCCGAGGTGGCTGCGGCGCTCGGAGTCCCCGAGGGGCTCGCCGAGGACTACGTGGACCACGCCCTGCTGCCGCCGGCCGGCACGCGCTTCCAGCTCCGGCCGCCGCCGAAGCCGGTGGTGCTGCCGCTGCGCCCCCGCCACCGGCCCGAGCGGCGGGCCGACGTCGAGCTCGACCTCGACACCCTGGGCCTGGAGCTCGAGCTGCCGGAAGCCGCGGTGGCCGCGGTGGGCGCCGAGGGCGAGGTCGCCCCCGCGGAGGAGGGCGCGCTGGCCGAGGGGGTGGAGCAGGCCCCCGAGGAGGAGGCGGCGGGCGCGGGTCCGGCGGAGAAGGAGACGGCGAGGGAGCGGGTGAAGGGCAAGGGGAGGGGGAAGGCCGGGGAGCGGGTGAAGGCCCGGGCGCCGGCTCGCAAGGGCAAGGCTCCGCCGAAGAAGGCGGCCCGGCAGGCACCGAAGAAGGCGCCGAAGCCCAGGAAGGGAGCGAAGCGGTGATCCGCGTCGTGACGCTCGACCCGGTAGACGCAGGGGACCTCGCGTTCCTCTGCCGCACGCTCTACCAGGCCTTCGGCCTGGGCACCGAGCTCTCGGGCGAGCGCAAGCGGCCAGCGGGCGCCGACGAGAAGGACGGGCGGGTCGACGCCGAGCGCCTGCTCCGCGAGGCGGGCGCGCCGCGGGTCATCGCCGACGACAAGGTCCTCTTCGTCACCGCAGCCGACCTGTCGGTCCGTCCCGGTCCGCTCGGCGAGCCGCCGGCGTGGGGCTTCGCGCAGTACGGCGGCCAGCGGGCGGTGGTGTCGACGCGGCGCCTGCCGGCGCGCGGCGTATCCGAGGCGTCGATCGAGGCCTGGCGCCGGCGCCTGGCGCGCGAGGCCATCCACGTCGTGGGCCACCTCTGGGACCTGCACCACTGCTACGACGCCCGCTGCGCCATGCACCCGTCGTGGTCGCCCTCGCTGCCGGCGAATCCGGACGCCGACCTCTGCAACTTCTGCAGGGAGAAGAGCGAGCGGAAGGTCAGGATGGCGAAGACGTGAGGCCGGGTGACCGATGGTGCGGCCGCGGCAGGGCACGAGAGCTCGGCCTCATTCCCGCGGCCCCGCCCGGTACACCGCGACCATGGTCTTGAACCGGAACACCCCTTCGTCGGCGGCGAACACCCGGGCCAGGCGATGGCCCGAGAGCCTCTGCTCCACGCCCTCGGGCAGTGGCCCGCCGGCGGCATCGGAGATGACGGCGATCGCCGTTTCCGCTCCCCCGCGGCCGGCGGAGTAGTACCCGGGGTTCCTGTACTCCCAGGTGAACCTCAGGGCCGACCTCTCCACGCCCTCCGCCTGCGAGCGGGGCGGGTCCCGGTAGACGTAGACCAGCTCCTTGCTCGTGTAGAGATCGAGGAGCGGCACGGCCACGGCCGGGTTGACCTCGGAATCCGGCTGCGGCGGCGTGAGGACCTCGACGCGGCTCTCGCCGATGGCGTCCAGGTACTCCCCCGCCGCCTTCAGGTTCATGGCGCTCGTTCCCCGGAGGAACGGGAGGTACCCGGAGAGCGCCACCACCAGGGAGGAGGCCACGGCGCACGTCAGGACGAGCCTCCTCACCTCCCGGATCCGGACCGCCTGAAGCCCGTAGGCTCCCAGGAGGGCGAGCATGGGGAATGCCGGGATCCAGTAGCGGATCCGGTTCACCCGGAGCAGCAGCAGGACCAGCAGGGGCCACAGGACGACGGCGATCCTGCGATCTCGTCGCCTCAGCGCGATCCAGACGGAGAGGATGGCGGCGGCGGTCAGGAACGGGTGGACCTGGAAGAGGAAGGTCGAGGCCAGGCTCTCGCCCCATCGCCTGAGCCCCGGCACCTGGTAGCCCAGGAGGAGGGCGAGCTGCCCGGCGAAGACCTCGCGGCCCAGGAGCAGGGCCGCAGCGACCAGGGAGCCGGAGATCGAGACCACCGCGAGGCCGATGCGGAGGGGCCCCGGCGCGCCCTCCTTCCGGAGGACGACCCAGGCCACCGGCAGCGCCGTCAGCAGGGGCCAGGTGGAGTACTTGGACGTCGCGGCCAGGAACACGGCGAGCGACGCGAGGAGGATCCGCGGCGCGCCGCCGCGCTGGAGGGCGCGCGTGAACGCGAAGAGCGCCAGGGTGAGGAAGAACATGGTGGGGACGTCGACCAGCATCGCCGGAACCTGGGTGAGCAGGTACGGGATCCCCAGGAGCAGGGCCCCGGCCGCGAAGCCCACCTCGTCGTCCCAGAGGGCCTTCCCCAGGCGATGGGTGAGGGCGACCGCGCCGGCGAAGAGCAGGGTCGTGAAGGCCTGGATCGCGATCCTCGACTCCCCGGCGAGGCGGAAGACGAGCCCGTGCAGGAGAGGGACCAGCGGCAGGTCGGTCCAGGCCGGGATTCCCCTGCCCCACTCTGCCAGGAAGGTCCCGAGGCCCAGCGTCTCGAGGTGCTTCGCCTGGGTGAAGTACCGCGAAGCGTCGACGACGACCTCGGGCGCCCCCCAGAAGAAGGCGCCGACGGCGTAGGAGGAGAGGAAGAGGACGGCGCCCGGCCTCCGCCCGGGGAAGGGAAGCCAGGCCGCGAGGTTCGCCAGGCCGATCCCGGCCGCCGCCAGGACCTCGAGCCGGGCGGGACCGCCGGCGAAGACCCACTGCCAGCTCGTCAGCCGGTTGTCGTCGTGGGAGCGGAAGAGGAAGAGGGCGGCGACGGTGCCGAGGGCCAGGAGGGACACGAGGAGGCGCTCGGGCAGCCTGCCCTCGGCGACTCCACGCTGGCCGGGACCGGCGGGCAATTCCACTCGGGCCGAACCGGACGGTCTCCGCCCCCTACCACCAGCAGATCACCATGTCGCTCTGGAAGATCTGCTCGACCAGGCGGGCGTAGTCGACCGGCCCCCGGCAGAGGGGGACCTCCACCTGGCTGGCGCCCTGCGACATCCCCCCGATGAAGAGCCGGACGAGGTCGCTCGGCTCGGAACGCAAGATGTGAAGGAGCTTCATGGCTCAACCTCCGCGCCGCGCTCGGGCGCCCGATCGGTCAAAACGGAATCACCAGCTCGTTCTCCCTGAGCTTCCGCGGCATCTCCTCCAGCGTCACCGGCCGGAACCCCCACTTCTCCACGTTGGCGGCGACGTTGCTGTAGCGGGCGCCCCCCATCTCGTCGATGAAGCCCATGTTGTCCTGGTACTCCTCGGTCATGTCGACCTCGTGGTTCAGGACGAACATGCTGATGACGTGCTTCTCCAGCAGGAGCCCGAGGCTGGAACGCAGCCCCTCGTATTGCCGGTCCTTGTCCTTGATCACGACGGCGACCTTCTTGCCCATGCCCGGTCCCTCCTAGAGGACGATGTACCGCTGGCACTCCTCCACCATCTCGGCGTTCTTCCCCTGGGTGACGAAGTCCTTGTCCCGCATGCCGGGGAGCGCCTTCCCCTTGTACCCGTTGGCGATGTAGCTCACCTCGCAGACCGTCACCTTCCCCGCGTCGTGCAGCTCCGCGAAGCGGGGGTCGTGGGTCAGGTGCACACCCTCTCCCGTGAAGAAGATCTTGACCTCCTTGCCCGCGGCCTTCGCCGCCCTGGCGATCCCGACGACGTGCGCCATGTTGTTCCTCGTTGCCACGCAGATGCCCAGCGAAGGTGTCATCCCAGCAGCCTCCTCCCTCGATCAGCGACGTAACCGCCAAGAAGCCTCGGGTGCATCATGGGATTGAACAGGATGCTGGTGAGGAGGTTGCACTCGTGAGAGCAGTGGCACCCGCCTTCCGCGACCTCGTCCAGGATCCGCCGCCCCCGCTCCGACCGGAGCATCCCCGCGACGTCCCAGCCCGCCTCCCGGACGTTTCCGAAGGACCGGTCCCAGCGCCCCTCGCAGGGGAAGAGCTCTCCGCTCTCCGTCAATACGAGGCTCAGGCGCCCGGCGTAACAGGGGACCACCCTCCGCCGCTCCACCAGGGTGCGGTGGACGAGCCGCCGCTGGAGGCGGTCCTGGACGGCCTTCAGCCCGCCGCCCGCGAAGCGGTGGAGCCGGCGCGGCCCGGGGCGCTGCTCCTCCAGCCGCCGGGTGGCGCGCCGGTACTGGCCGAGGTCCACCTCGCCGGACGTCCCGTCTCCAGGGCGGCCCCGGACCATGGTGATGGTGTGCGAGCGCACCCCCTCGAGCCCGCGGACGAAGTCGATGACCTCGTCGATGCGCCACTGGTTCTCCGGACAGAACAGGGTGTTGATCCCCAGCTCGAGCCTCGGGTTCCTGCGGGCCAGGGAGGCGAGCCCCTCGTAGGCCCGCATGGCGCGGTCGAAGCCGCCGGGCACCTGCCGGAGGGCGTCGTGGTCCCGGCCGACGCCGTCCAGGGAGAGCTTCACGACCACCACGCTGGTCCCGCAGCTTCTCAGGATCTCCTCCGTCCTCCCGACGACGACCTCGGGCAGCAGGCCGTTGGTCGGGTAGGTGAGGAAGGCGGCGCGGTTCGTGTCGTGGAAGACCCTGCTGACCTCCGCGAGGTCGTCCCTGAGGAACGGCTCGCCGCCCGAGAAGAGCACCCACAGGAGGTCGCCGAGGGAACGGGCCACCCGCTCGACCTCGGCCGCCGAGAGCTCCGGCGCCCCGCCCTCCGCGTCCCGGGCCTCCGCGTAGAAGCAGAACGGGCAGGCGGCGTTGCACCTCCGGGTGACGAAGTAGGTCAGGTGGATCGGCCTCCTCTTCCAGAAGAGGGACCGGATGTGAGGAATCGGGCTATGCATGGCGGTATCCGGCGACGGCGGCCCGGGGCCTTCGCCGCGCACGGAGGCTCCAGAGCCACTGCGCCGCGCCGGCCCCGGCCCCGATGCCCACGGCCGCCGCGTAGGCGGTCAGGTAGTAGAGGACGGCCGCCGCGGCGAAGCGCCGGCCCCCGGCCCGGCGCCAGGCGGCGACGAGCCTCCGGTTCAGCCGGAGGTCGAGCGCCAGCAGGGGAAGGACCGGCGCCAGCGGCCAGGCCGACCCCAGGGCGACGGACGCCGCCACCAGCGCGGCCTGCGCCAGCCCCAGGAGCACGTTCGCCTTGAGCTCCCGGGAGGCCGCGCCGGAGTCCGCGAGGATGTCCCGGTTCGCGAGCGAGTACCTCGTCCAGGTCCTCGCCTTCCTGACGGCGTTGCCCAGCGACCTCCGCAGGGAGAAGCGGAAGACGTGCTGCACCTGGATCTCCGGGTCCACGAGCAGCTCGCATCCCGCGCGGCGGAGCCGGTGGCAGAGCTCGACGTCCTCCACGCCGGCGGCGACGCCGATGAAGGAGTCCTGGACGAACCCTCCCGACTTCCTGAAGAGCTCCGCGTCCACGACCATCGCGTGAGCCGCCACGTAGTCCGGGGTCGCCTGCTTGGTCTCGAAGTGGTGGATGGCGGCGGACTGGAAGGCGCTGAAGAAGTCGCGGTCGTGGGGCGCGGGCGTGTACGTCCCGCCGAGGACGAGGTCGCGGCGCCGGTGGGACGCGTTGGCGCGGGACAGGGCGTCGGGCCGGAGCAGGCAGTCGGCATCGATGAAGAAGAGGAGCTCCCCGGAGCTCGCCGCGGCCCCGGCGTTGCGCGCCCTCGAAACCCCCTGGCGGCTTCCGAGCCGGACGAGCTTGCACGGAAAGGACTCGGCGATCTCGCCGGAGCCGTCCCCGGAGCCGTCGTCGACGACCACCACCTCGAAGCGGCCGTAGTCCGAGGCGAGCGCCGCGGCGAGGCAGCGGCCGATGGTCGCGCCGCCGTCGTGGCAGGGGACCACCACGGAGATGAGCCTCTCCTCAGGCATGCTCGCCCCGCTTGAAGACGTCCTTCCCGGCCCACAGCCAGAAGAGGGCCCGTGCGCTCCTGAAGGCCGTCTGCAGATCTTCCCGCCGGCGCAATCCCAGGAGCCGGCGGGCCAGGAACGCCGGCCTGGAGTAGAAGGTCCGGTAGGCTCGCTGCCGGAGCGCCCAGATGTCCTCGCGGGTCATCGTGTGCGGCACGAAGGCCGCCCCCTGGTAGGTGAAGTCCGAGAGGTCCTCGGAGATGGTGCCGTACTCGGCGGCGTGGTCGTGGAGGTGCGTCCCGGGAAACGGGGCGATGGCGTGGAAGCTGGCCGCGTCGGGGGCGAGCTCGCAGGCGAACTCGATCGTCCGGAGCGCCTCCGGGACCGTCTCCCCGGGGATCCCGAAGACGAAGGTGGTCTGGACCCTGATCCCGACCTCCCTGGCCCACCTCACCGCGTTCCGCACCTGCGCCAGCGTCGTCCCCTTCCGGACGGTGTTCAGGTTCTTCTGGACCCCGCTCTCCACCCCGAAGAGCATGGCCCAGCACCCGGCCTCCTTGAACGCCAGGAGCAGCTCCCGGTCGACCTGGTTCACGCAGGCCGAGGCGAACCAGGTGAAGTCGAGCCGCCGCCTGCGGATCTCCAGGGCCAGGCGCAGGGCCCGGTCCCGGTCCTCCGCGAAGGTGTCGTCGATGAACTTGATCTCCCGGTAGCCCTGCCGGAGGCAGAGCTCGATCTCCTCGAGGACGTTCTCCACGCTCCGGTACCGGATCCCGGTCTTCCGCGTCCGGTCGATCTGGAAGCAGAAGATGCACTGCCGGTTGCACCCGCGCGACGTCAGCACCACCGCCACCGGCTTCCTCCGGTACATGGCCGGGGGCGGCAGGTAGAGGCCGGCGTCGCCCAGCAGCGTCCTGTCGGGGAACGGGATCTCGTCGAGGTCCGAGAGCAGGGGACGGGGAGGGTTCGCCCTGATCCCGTCGCCGTCGCGGTAGACGACGCCCTCCACGCCGTCCAGGTCCCGGCCGCCCCCCAGCCGCTCCAGCATCTCGACCACCGTGCGCTCCCCTTCGCCGGTGACCGCCGCGTCGAAGGCGCGGCCCTGCTGGAGACAGCGCTCCCGCGCGGCGATGGGGTACGGCCCCCCGGCGCACACGAAGGCCTGCGGATGGCGGTCCCTGACCCCGGCGGCCGTCCGCAGGGCCCTGGGCCACCCGAAGGTCGTCGCGTAGATGCCGACCCAGTGCGGCCGGAAGCGCGCCACCTCGTCCAGGATCGCCTCGTGGGACAGGAAGGCCCCGTCGAGGAAGCGAACCTCGTGCCCGGCCCTCGAGAGGCTCGACGCGACGTAGAGCGTCCCCAGGGGCTGCCAGTAGTTCAGCTGCGAGCCGGCCGTCCTGGCGGGGAAGATGTCCTCCGGCGCCCAGGAGGGCATGACGAGGGCGCACCTCATGCGCTCCGCCTCGCCAGCGCGGGCCGGGCGCTCGCTTCCCGCCGAGGGTGGACCGCGCCGGCGAGGTCGCCGAGGTGCGCGGCGTCGCCGCCGAGGATCCTCCGGGCCGCCTCCAGGCCCGACGCGATGGCGTGGTCCATGTTGAAGTAGCGGAAGGTCCCTCCCCTGCCGGCGGGGAACAGGTTCCGGAACGTTCCGAGGTAGGCCAGCACCGCGTCCCGGTGCTCCCGGTATCCCACCTCGAAGAGCGGGTAGGCATCCGGGACCCTCAGCACCGCGGTGTCGAGCACCTCTCGCCGGGAGACGATGCCCAGCCCGTGCAGGCTCTCGACGGCGCGATCCCCCAGCTCCCGGTCGCCGCTGCGCCAGACGTCGTCCCACCGGAAGCAGAACTGCTCGGCGACGAGGAGCGTCCGGCCCTCGGGGGCCATCCGGGCGCTCCAGTTCGTGGGCTCGTGGATCCTGCCGAACGGTATCCTGCGCTCGGGGAAGTACAGCCAGCTCTGGTCGGTCGCCCTCTCGCGGTCCAGCATGACGGCGACGACGACCAGGTCCCGGAACCTCAGGCGGGCGGCGGCGGCGAGGACCTGCATCGGCGGCCTGGGGTCGAGCATCCGGACCAGGTCGGTCAGGGGAACGGTGGACACGAAGGCCTCCGCCTCGACGCTGCGGGTGTGGCGCCCGTCGCGCACCAGGGCGGCCTCCACCCGCCGCCCGTCGTGGCGGAGCCGGGCGACCTCGACGCCGCAGAGGACCTCGCCGTCCGTCCCCAGCTCCTCCTGGAGGCGCTCGGCGATCATCCCGATCCCGCGCGACGGGTAGAGGAACCTGTCGCTCAGGGTCTTGATGGCGCTTCCGCCGCTCCGGAAGAAGGCGTTGCGCACGGCGGCGCCCAGCGACAACCCCTGGATGCGCTCCGCCACCCAGTCGCTGCTGATGCGCCGGCAGTCGATCCCCCAGACCTTCTCGCTGTACTCCTTGAAGTAGATGTCGAAGAGGGCGCGACCGAAGCGGCCGACGACCCAGTCCTCCAGGGAGGCCGGCTCGCGGGTGCCGGATCGCGCCCGGAGCCTCTCCCGGGCGTGGTCGAGGACGATCCTCCACACCGTCGAGGCGCCCAGCCCCGAGATGGCGTTGCCGGGGCTCAGGGGATAGTCGATGTACCGGCCCCCGAGGAGGATCTGGCTCCTGCGGGGAACGGTCAGGCACTCGCGGCCCAGCAGGCTCCGCACCAGGCCCTCCACCGTCCGGTCCCGGGTGAGGAACCGGTGCCCTCCGAGGTCGAACCGGAAGGGCCCGCGGGCGACGGTCCTCGCCAGCCCGCCGGCGGCCGGCTGCCTCTCGACGATCCGCACCCCGAGCCCCGCCCGGGAGAGCTCGTGACCGGCCGAGAGCCCGGCGAGACCGGCGCCGAGAATCAGGACGTCGCCGCGGCGTTCCATCGTCCGTGCTTCCGCCGGTGGGAAGGGGGCGATCGGTCCCGCCGTCCCGTGCCTGCTACCGGTCCAGGGTCACGCGCCGCGTGACCTTGTGGATGAGTACCCTGTTGTCCGGGACATGGACCTCGTAGTTCAGCTCCACGGTGACGTCCGCGGACCGCACGCCCTCCGGCAGCTTGACCTCGAAGGTCTCGTCCTTCGACTCGAAGGGCTGGAGGCTGGTGTCGCGGACGTACGACGCCTTGTTCTGGGCGCCGTAGACCATCTTCTCGTTGAGGCAGCTGGTGGCCTGCGGGTGGTAGTGCCGCTCGTCCCTGGAGATCTCCTTGCCCTCGATGCTCTTGGTGGTCACTTCCAGGACCACTCGGTTGTGGGACGGTCAACCATCCGGGATGCGGTGGCCGGCCTTGTTGGCGATCTTGGTGTTCACCACGATCATCGGGGTGAGCGACCCGGCCTTCCGGAGCCACTGGTAGCCCAGGGTCT
>DATBLK010000265.1:0-3876 GCA_036555405.1 Anaeromyxobacteraceae bacterium | reverse complement strand
CTGAAGGAGTGAGCATGTCGGACCGCGGACCGCAGAAGCCCTCCAGCGGCGAGGAGGAGTACTTCGCCCGGGAGGACGTGGAGAAGAAGCGCAAGCTGGCGCAGCAGATGAAGAAGCAGCTCGCCGCCGACGAGGTACGCCGCCTCGCCGAGCTCCACCACCTCCACTGCCCCCGCTGCGGGATGCAGATGGCCCCGATTCCCATCCGCGGCATCGAGGTCGACGTCTGCTTCTCCTGCCGCGGGGTCTTCCTCGACCAGTCCGACATCCACGTCATCGCCGCGCCGGAGCAGAAGGGCATCATGGCGGCCATCCTGAACTGGTTCAAGGACGAGACGCGCGGTCCGGTGAAGTAGTCCGTGGCGCTCACGCGGGACGACGTCCGGCGCATCGCCGCGCTCGCGCGGCTCGAGCTCGGCGAGGAGGAGGAGCGGCTCTTCCAGGGCCAGCTCTCCGCGGTGCTCGACTACGTGCGCCAGCTCGAGGCGCTCGACGTCTCGGCGGTCGAGCCCATGACCCACGCTCTCGCCGCCGGCGAGGCGGCGCCCCTGCGCGACGACGAGGTCCGGCCCGGGCTCTCCGCCGAGGAGGCGCTGGCGGCGGCGCCGGCGCGGGAGGGGACCTGCTTCAAGGTCCCGAGGATCATCGAGTGAGCCTCCTGGAGCTGTCGCTGCGCGAGCTCTCGGCCGCGCTGGCGGCGCGGCGCGCCTCCTCGCGCGAGGCCACCGGGGCGGCGCTGGCGCGCATCGAGGCGACGGACGGGCGCCTGGGCGCCTTCCTCAGGGTCACCGGCGAGCGGGCCCGGGCCGCCGCCCTGGCCGCCGACGAGCGCGCCGCCCGGGGCGCGCGGCTCGGGCCGCTCGACGGCGTGCCGCTGGCGCTGAAGGACATCTTCCTCACCCGGGGCGTCGAGACCACCGCCGCCTCGCGCATCCTGCAGGGCTGGATCCCGCCCTACTCCGCCTGCGTCGTCGAGCGCCTCGAGGCCCAGGGGGCGGTGCTCCTCGGGAAGACGAACATGGACGAGTTCGCCATGGGGTCGTCGAACGAGAACTCGGCCTACGGGCCCTGCCGCAACCCCTGGGACCTGTCGCGCACGCCCGGCGGCTCGTCGGGCGGGAGCGCCGCGGCGGTGGCGGCCCGCCAGGCCTTCGGCGCGCTCGGCACCGACACCGGAGGCTCGATCCGCGAGCCCGCGGCCTTCAGCGGCGCGGTGGGCCTGAAGCCCAACTACGGCCGGGTCTCGCGCTACGGCGTCATCGCCTTCGCGAGCTCGCTCGACCAGCCCGGGCCGCTGGCCCGGACCGTCGGCGACGCCGCGGTGCTCCTCGGCGCCGTCGCCGGCCGCGACGACCGGGACATGACGAGCTCCGCGCGCCCGGTGGACGACTACCTCGCCGGCCTCGAGGGCGGCGCGCGGGGCCTGCGCCTCGGCGTCCCCCGCGAGTGGATGGGCGAGGGGGTCGACGGGCCGGTGCGGGAGCGCGTCCGCCAGGCGCTCGAGGCCTACCGGGCCATGGGGGCCGAGGTCGTCGACGTCTCCCTGCCGCACTCGCGGTACGGCGTGGCCGCCTACTACCTCATCGCCCCGGCCGAGGCCTCCTCGAACCTGGCCCGCTACGACGGCGTCCGCTTCGGCCCGCGGGTGGCGGGGAAGGGGCTGCGCGAGACCTACGCCCGGACCCGATCCGCCGGATTCGGCCCGGAGCCCAAGCGCCGCATCATGCTCGGCACCTACGCCCTCTCCGCCGGCTACTACGACGCCTACTACCTGAGGGCGCAGAAGGTCCGGACCCTGGTCCGCCGCGACTTCGACGAGGCCTTCCGCTCCTGCGACCTCGTCGCCGGGCCGGTGACTCCCACCGTGGCCTTCCGGCTCGGCGAGCGCGTCGACGACCCGCTGCGGATGTACCTCGCCGACGTCTTCACCATCAGCGCCAGCCTGGCCGCCCTGCCGGCGCTCTCGGTCCCCTGCGGCCTGGACGCCGCCCTGGGCATGCCGGTGGGGCTCCAGCTCGTGGGCCGCCCCTTCGACGAGGCCACCCTGCTCCGCGCGGCGCGGGCGCTGGAGCGCGAGCAGGGCCCGCTGCCGCCGCCCCGGGGGCTCCCGTGACCGGGGAATGGGACGTCGTCCTGGGCCTCGAGGTCCACGCCCAGCTCCTCACCCGGAGCAAGGCCTTCTGCGGCTGCTCCACCGCCTTCGGGGCCGAGCCCAACGCCCAGGTCTGCCCGGTGTGCCTCGGGCTCCCCGGCTCGCTCCCGTCGCTGAACCGGCGAATGGTGGAGATGGCGGTGCGGGTCGGCCTGGCGCTGGGCTGCGCCGTGCGCCGCAAGAGCGTCTGGGCGCGCAAGAACTACTTCTACCCGGACCTCCCCAAGGGCTACCAGATCTCGCAGTACGAGCTCCCGGTCTGCGAGGGGGGCGGGCTCGAGATCGGCGCCGGCGGCCGGGAGCGCCTGGTCCGGCTCGTCCGCATCCACCTCGAGGAGGACGCCGGGAAGAACCTCCACGACGTCGCCCCCGACGGCTCCTCGGGGGTGGACCTGAACCGGGCCGGCGTGCCGCTCCTCGAGATCGTGAGCGCCCCCGACCTCCGCTCCGCGGACGAGGCGGTGGAGTACCTCAAGGCCCTCCGCGCCCTCCTCGTGTGGCTGGGCGTGAACGACGGCAACCTCGAGGAGGGCTCCTTCCGCTGCGACGCCAACGTCTCGGTGAAGCCGGCCGGCGCGGAGAAGCTCGGGACGCGCTGCGAGATCAAGAACATGAACTCCTTCCGCTTCCTGCGCCAGGCGGTGGAGTTCGAGGTCCGGCGCCAGGTGGCGGTCCTCGAGTCGGGCGGGGCGGTGGAGCAGGAGACGCGCCTCTTCGACCCGGCGCGCGGCGAGACCCGGGCCATGCGCTCGAAGGAGGAGGCGCACGACTACCGCTACTTCCCCGAGCCCGACCTCCCGCCGCTCCTCGTCGACGAGGCGACGGTGGAGGCGCAGCGCCGCGCCCTGCCGGAGCTCCCCCGCGCCCTGTGGCGGCGGCTCCAGGCGGAGCTGGGGCTGTCGGCCCAGGACGCCGGGCTCCTCGTCGCCGACAGGGGAGTCGCCGACTTCTTCGCCGAGGCGCTCGCGGCCGCCGGCCGCCCCGAGGCCGCCAAGCGCATCGCCAACCTCCTCGTCGGCGACCTGGCGCGGCTCGCGAACGAGACCGGCCTCGCCCCCGCCGCCTGGAAGCTCCGGCCGGCGCACCTCGCCGAGCTCGTCCGCCTGCTCGAGTCGGGCGCCGTCGGGGGGCCGGCCGGGAAGCAGGTGCTGGAGGAGACCTTCCGCTCCGGCCGGGCGCCCGCGGCGGTCGTCGAGGAGCGGGGGCTGGCCCAGCTCTCGGACGAGGCGGCGCTCGAGGCGGTCGTCGACCGGGTGCTCGCCGCCAGCCCCGCCGAGGTGGAGCGCCACCGGGGCGGCAAGAAGAACCTCCTGGGCTTCTTCGTCGGCCAGGTGATGAGGGAGACGAAGGGCAAGGCGAACCCCGCGGTGGTGAACGCGCTCCTCGCGAAGAGGCTCGGCGGCTGATGGCCGCGGGCTGGGGCGCGGGACCCGCGGGCGCGGGGTCGGCGGGCGGGCCCTCGCGGGGCTTCCTGGCGGCGATGCTGGCCGCCGCGGCCGTGGCCGCGGTCGCGCTGCTCGCCGAGCGGCGCTGGGTCGCGGCGCTCGGCTGCGCCGCGGCCGCCGGCTACTTCGCGCTCCGGCTCCGGGGGACGCTGGGGAGGCGCGAGTGACTCGCGAGCCGCTGCGGCCGGTGCTCTGGTCCGAGCCCGAGGGGGCGGTCCGGATCCTCGACCAGCGGAGGCTCCCGGCGGTGGAGGCCTGGCTCACGCTCCGGAGCGCCGC
>DATBLK010000229.1:0-6868 GCA_036555405.1 Anaeromyxobacteraceae bacterium | reverse complement strand
ATGAAGTCGGTGGTGACGGCGACGCCGGGGCGAGCGGCCCGCAGCCCCTCGAGGCGGCGCAGGTACTCGGCCACGGTGTAGTCCCGCCGCATGCGCCGGAGCACCGGGTCCGAGCCCGACTGCACCGGGAGGTGGAAATGCGGCATCACCCGGGGCTCGTCGCGGAAGGCGGCCACCAGCTCGTCGGAGAGGTCGTGCGGGTGGCTGGTGGTGAACCGGACCCGGGCGATGCCCGGGACGGCCGCCACCCGCCGCAGCAGGGAAGCGAAGTCGCAGCCCCCGCGGTAGGAGTTCACGTTCTGGCCGATGAGCGTCACCTCGCGCACGCCCACCCCGGCCAGGCCGGCGCACTCGGCCACCACCTCGGGGAAGGGCCGCGACACCTCGCGCCCGCGGGTGTGCGGGACGATGCAGAAGGAGCAGACGTTGTCGCAGCCCTTCATGGCGGTGACGAAGGCCGCCACCCGGCCGCGCGCCGCCTCCGGGTCGGCCCGGGGGAAGACGTACTCCTCCGAGTCCATCCAGCCGGTCTCGGCGAAGCGCTCCCGGCGGGCGCGCTCCACCAGGAGCGGCAACTCGGCCAGGTGGTCCGGGCCGAAGACCAGGTCCACGTAGGGGACGCGCGCCAGGAGCCGCTCCTTCTCCTGCTGCGCCACGCAGCCGCCCACGGCGATGAGCGCGCCGCGGCGCGCCTTGTGCTCGCGGTAGCGGCCGAGCGCCGAGAGGAGCTTCTGCTCCGCCTTCTCGCGCACGGCGCAGGTGTTGAGGAGGATGAGGTCGGCCTCCTCGGGGTGGCTGGCGGGGGCGAAGGCGCTGCGCCCCAGCGCCTCCAGCATCCGCTGGCTGTCGGCCTCGTTCATCTGGCAGCCGAAGGTGTGGACCCAAACCCTGCGGCGCGGGCCGGCGGCGCCGGCGTCGGGGCGGGGGGAGCCCAGGGTGACGAGGCCCGGCATGGGCGCGGTTCTAGGGCGGCCCGCCGGGCCGCGTCAACCGCGCGCCTCGCGGGGGATGAGCGCGTCGGCCACCGCCTCGAGGTCGGCGAGCGTGGTGGCGCTCGCCACCCGGTCGACCTCGCGGGCGTAGATGGGCATCTCCGAGTCGCCGCTCCCCCACGCCCAGCGCTCCTCGGGGCAGATCCACACCAGGCGGCGCGCCCGCAGCGAGAGCTCCCGCAGCACCCAGGCCTCGGGCGGGAAGTAGTTCGTCCGGCCGTCGCCGATGACGATCACCGTGGTGCGCCGCCCCACGGCGCCGCGGTGGAGGTCGTGGAAGCGCCGGAGCGCCCGGCCGTAGTTCGAGTTCCCGGCGAGGCTCACCACCCGCCCGGCGGTGGCGAGGTCGGCGGCCACCGCCGGGTCGCGCTCGCGGCGAAAGACCTCGGTGACCTCGCCGACCTCGGAGACGAAGACGAAGCTGCGCACCCGGGTGAAGATTTCTTGGAGACTGTAGAGGAAGAGGAGCATGAGGCGGGAGACGTGCCGCACCGAGTCGGACACGTCGCAGAGGACGACCACGTCGGGCCGCTCGCGGTGGCGGCGCTTGAAGGACAGCCGCGCCGGGAACCCGCCCAGCCCCATGTTCCGCCGCAGGGTGCGCCGGACGTGGAGCGCGCCCCGCCGGCGCGCCTTCTCCCGGCGAACCAGCCGCTCCTTGAGCCGCTGGGCCAGGCGCCGGACGGCGGTCTCCACCCGCTCCCGCTCCGCCAGGGAGATGGGCGTCCGGGCCAGCGGGAGGCCGGCGCGCCGCCGGCCCAGCCCGCGCGCCTTCGCCTCCAGCTCCACCCAGCGGCGCGCCGCCTCCTCGACCGCCTCGAGCGCGGCGTCGACCCGCCCGCTGACCCAGCTGAGCGCCTGGCGCGAGAGGCCCGCCGCCCCGAGGGCCACCGCCAGGTCCTCGCGGTCGTGGGAGATCGTCCCACCGCCGGCCCCGGCCAGGAGCCGGCGGGCGTAGAAGCTCACCTGCGCCGCCATCACCAGGCCCGAGAAGTCGAGCCGGAAGGCCGCCTCCTGGAAGAGGCGCGAGAGCGTGCCCCGGTCGCCGGAGAGCGCGGCGCGCGCCAGGGGCGAGAGGCGCGGGAGCGCGCCCCGGACCGCCTCGGCCGCGGCCTCGAGGTCGGCGCCCTCGAGCACGGCCGAGCGCTCGATCTCCTCGAGGAGCGCCCGGTCCACCGCCTCGAGCGCCCGGCCCGCGCCCGAGAAGTAGAGGTCGAAGAGCTGGTCGAAGATCGGGACGTCGGCCGCCTTCTTCACCAGCGTCGACCGCAGCGCGGCCCGGAAGGCGGCGCGCTCGCCCACGCCCACCAGGACCGCTGCCCGCGCCGCCTCGGTGACCTCGGCGGGCGAGGCCCGGACGCCTCCGGCGCGGAGCAGTCGGGCGAACTCGACGAGGCGGGCCTCCACCGCCGGAGTGTACACTCGGGCGCTTGCTCCTCGTCACGCTCGACCGGGTCGACGTCCGCCTCGCCGGCCTCGACGTCCTGCGCGGGGTCAGCCTCGAGCTCCGCGCCGGGGAGAGCTGGGCGCTGGTGGGCGGCAACGGCGCCGGAAAGTCGACCCTGCTCCGCCTCCTGCGCGGCGAGGAGCAGCCCACCCCGCAGACGAGGGCGGGCCGGCGCTACCACCTCGACGGCGCGCCCTCGGAGAGCCCCATCGGGGCCCGCGAGCGCATCGCGCTGGTCTCGCCGGAGCTGCAGGAGTCCTACGACCGGCTCGAGTGGAGCACCAGCGCCGAGGACGCGGTCCGGACCGGCTTCGGCGGCGGCATCTGGCTCGACGCGTCGCTCGCGCCCGGGGACGAGGCGCGCGTCGACGAGGCCTGCGCGCTGCTCGGGATCGCCGCGCTGAGGAGGCGGCGGGTGGCGTCGCTCTCCACCGGCGAGATGCGACGCGTCCTCGTGGCGCGGGCGCTCGTCGGCCGTCCGCCGCTGCTGCTGCTCGACGAGCCCTGCGACGGCCTCGACGCCGGGGCGCGGGAGCTGCTCCTCGAGGCGCTCGCGCGAATCGCGCGCGGCGGACAGGCGCTGGTGGTGGCGACGCACCGGGAGGAGGAGATCGTTCCAGGTATCGAGCGGGTGGCGGTGATGGACGAGGGGAGGATCGTGCGGAAGGTGGAGCGCGAGGCGTTCCTGGCGACGCTCCCCCTCACCCTGACCCTCTCCCCCGCCGGGCGGGGGAGAGGGGAAGCCGCCCCGACGCCGACCTCGATCTCGACCCTTACCTCGACCCCGACCCCGACCCCGACCCAGACCTCTACCCCGACCCAGACCTCTACCCCGACCCAGACCTCCACCCCGACCCAGACCTCGATCGCGATCGCTGCGGGGACCACGCGTGAAGTCCCCCTCTCCCCCGCAGGGGGAGAGGGCCGGGGTGAGGGGGAAGCCGGCACGCTCCTCCACGTCGAGCACGCCGACGTCTTCCTCGCCGGCCGCCCCGCCCTCCGGGACGTCTCCTGGACCGTGCGCCGCGGCGAGCACTGGGTGGTCACGGGACCGAACGGCTCGGGCAAGTCCACGCTCCTGCGCCTCGCCGTCGGCGACGAGCAGGCGATGCCGGGCGGCCGCGTCTCGCGCCTCGACCTCGGTGAGCGCGCCTGCGTGTGGGAGGTGAAGGCGCGCGTCGGCGTCGTCTCCCCGGAGCTCCAGGCCCGTTTCCGGCACGACATCCCGGCGGAGGAGGTCGTGCTCTCCGGGCTCACCGCCAGCCTGGGGGTCGACTTCGAGCCCGACGCCGCGCAGCGGGAACACGCCGCCGCGGCGATGGCGCGCGCCGGCGCCGGGGACCTCCTGGGCCGGCGCATCCAGGCGCTCTCTTACGGCGAGATGCGCCGCCTGCTCCTCGCTCGCGCGCTGATCGGCGACCCGGAGCTGCTGGTGCTCGACGAGCCGGCAAACGGCCTCGACCCGCGGGCGCGCGCCGCGCTCCTGGAGGTGCTGGAGCGGCAGGCCGAGGACGGCGTCACCCTGGTCGTCGCCACGCACCACCCGGCGGAGATCCCGCCGGCGGTCTCCTGCGAGATCGGGCTCGATGGCGGCCGGGTCGCGTACCGGGGGCCGCGGCGGGGCGACCCGGCGCCGCCGTCCTCTTGACGCCGGTCCAGGTGTCAGGACTCCGCCTTCCTCCGGGTTGCCCTCCCCTGCCCTCTCCACTAATCTGATAATCATGGAATCACATGTGCGGGCCACCGAGGCGGCGCGACGCTTCTCCGACCTCCTGAACCGCATCCGTTACCGCGGCGAGAGCTTCGTCATCGAGCGCGGGGGAGAGCCGGTCTGCCGCCTCGGGCCGGTGGCCCCCGCCCGGCGCACCTTGGGCGAGCTCGCGGCCGTTCTCCGATCGCTTCGGCCGCCGGATACCAGCTACCTCGACGCCGTCGAGCGGGCGACACGGCGGCAGCCGCGCCTGCCCCGGGACACATGGCGCTCCTCCTCGACTCGAGCGTGATCGTCGCCGCGGAGCGGGGCCGCCTCGACCTCGATGCCGTTCTCGCCGGCCGGGAGGACGAGGACGTGGCCATCTCCACCGTCACCGCGTCCGAGTTGCTGCACGGCGTTCACCGGGCGGCGGGACGGGGGCGCCGCGCGGCACGCGAGGCCTTCGTCGAGCGGGTCCTGGCCGTCCTGCCGGCCATCCCATTCGACCTGGTCGCGGCCCGCGTGCACGCGAGGCTCTGGGCCGAGCTCGCGGCGCGCGGAGCAGCTGTGGGGGCCCACGACCTCGTCATCGCCGCCACTGCCATCGCCACGAGCCGGAAGGTGGCCACTCGCGACCTGCGGTCCTTCCCCCGGATTCCCGGCCTCGCCGTCGTGCGGATGTAGCGGCGAACCGTGGGCCCGCCCGGATCGCCCTCGCAGCTTGTGAGCCGTACGACTCCGCGGGGAGGTTCGTCGCCGCGGGGAGGACGTGGGGCTGGCCGACCATGCCGGTGTAGAGCAGGTTCGCGGCCACGCCCCCCCCCTCCCGCCAACGCGCCCTCGGGACCCAGGGGCCACCCGCCGAGGCCGCCACCGGCGACGCCTGCTGCGTATGACGCCGGTTGGGCCGTGCCGATGATTGATGGCTCGAGGAACCCAATGAAGTTGCCAGACGCATCGAAGCGAGCTCCTCCCCCCTTCCCTCCGCCAAAGTAGCCCAGCCCTCCGAACTTGTTCCGGCTCGTCTTGGTGACTTCGACCTCCGCCGCGCCTGCGCCATCCAGAGCCTCCAGGCGATTCAGCGAAAGGCCGGGTGATGCGGTCCCCTTCGAACCGCTCGGTGTTCTAGGCTTCCTCAGCCATGGAGCGCGCCGTCCTCGCCGTCTTCCTCGCCGCCTTCGCCCTCGAGCACGCGGTGCTGTGGACGCTCGCGGCCCTGAACCTCCGGCAGGCCCGCAGGCGAGGCGCCGAGATCCCGCCGGCGCTCACCGGCCGCGTCGACGCCGCCACCGCCGCGAGGAGCCGGGACTACGCCCTGGCGAGGGGACGCCTCGGGCTCGCCGCCAGCGCCTGGGGCGCGGCCCTCACGCTCGCCGTCCTCCTGGGCGGCGCCCTCCCCCGCCTCGACCGCTGGCTGGGCGCGCTCGGCCTCGAGGGGCCCCACCGCTTCGCGGCCTTCCTGGCGCTGCTCGCGGCCGCGGGCTGGACGGCCTTCCTTCCCTTCTCGCTCCACGGCACCTTCGCGCTCGAGGCCCGCTTCGGCTTCAACCGCACCACGCCGCGCCTGTGGCTCGCCGACCGCGCCAGGGGCCTGGCCATCGCCGCCGCCCTGGGCGCGCCCCTCCTCTACGCCGCCCACGCCTTCTTCGCCCGCGCCGGCGCGGCCTGGTGGCTGTGGCTCTTCGGGCTCCTCGCCGCCGTCGAGATCGCCCTCGCCTGGCTCTGGCCGTCGCTCCTGGCCCCCCTCTTCAACCGCTACGCGCCGCTCCCCGAGGGCCCGCTGCGCGCGCGTCTCGAGGCGCTGTGCCGCGACGCCGGCTTCCGCACCCGGGGGCTCTTCTCGGTGGACGCGTCGCGGCGCTCGGGCCACGCCAACGCCTTCTTCGCGGGCCTCTTCCGCCCCCGCATCGTCCTCTTCGACACGCTCGTCGAGGGAACCCCGGTGGACGAGGCCGCCGCGATCCTGGCCCACGAGATCGGCCACTTCCGGGCCCGCGACGTCCACCGCGGGCTCCTGCTCGGGCTCGCGGGCCAGCTCGTCGGCCTCTACGCGCTCTCCCGGCTCGCCGCCTGGCCGCCTGCCTTCCGGGCCTTCGGCTTCCCCGAGCCCTCGCTCCACGCCGCGGCGGCGCTGGCGGCGCTCTGCGGCGGCTCCTTCACCTTCGTCCTCGAGCCCCTCGGCGCCTGGCTCTCGCGCCGGCGCGAGCGCGCCGCCGACCGCTACGCCGTCCGGCTCACCGGCCTCCCGGACGCGCTGGCCTCGGCCCTGGTGCGGCTCGGCGAGCGCAACCTCTCGACCCCGTCGCCACACCCCTGGTACGCGGCCTGGCACCACTCCCACCCGGCCCTGCCGGCGCGCCTGGCGGCCATCGAGCGCGCCGCCTCTCCCCCTCACCCCGACCCTCTCCCCCGCTGAGCGCTCATGATTCATCACAAGTCGAGTGGCCGAACGGGCGAGCCACGCCGAGACCCGTGACCGGTTCGGCTCACGAGCCAGACTGGGCGTCAGCGGGCGCAGTCCGCACCGTGGGAAGTGGCGAGCCCTCGCGAGGCAGTCCGCAGCGCCACCGCATCCGCCTCACGCCGTGCGCGGCCGGGCAGCTGGCCCTGCCTCCGGCGTGACCCTCAGTGCGCGCTCGCCGGCGATAGCACTTTCACCCGTTCGGGACTCCGGCCGCCGCCGGAACCGGGCCATGTAGGCGCGGCCGAACGTCTCCTCCGCGTGCAGGGTGTTGT
>DATBLK010000227.1:0-14005 GCA_036555405.1 Anaeromyxobacteraceae bacterium | reverse complement strand
CGTCGCAGTCGTCGTCGGCGGCGTTGCAGGTCTCGGTGCCGGGGAAGACGGTCTGGAGGCAGACCGGGTTCCCCGAGACGTCGCAGCCCAGCTGCCCCTGGCCGCACGCTCCGAGGAGCCCGGTGCTGCACGGAGCGCCGGTGGCGACGCAGGCCGAGGCCAGGTTGAAGAGCGTGTTCAGGACCAGCCGCGTCCCGGCCGCCTGGAAGGTGCCCTGGAAGCCCGAGTAGTCGTGGCCGCCGAGGTAGACGACGTTGCCGCGGGGCTCCGACGCCGGCCGGAGCGTGAAGTAGTCGAGCCGGTTCCCGCCGGAGACGCGGGCGACCAGGCTCACCACGTCGCCGAGGTAGGCGGCGCCGTTCCCGGTGGCGGGCCGGAACTCGGTGATGGCGCCGCTCTGCGGGGTGTAGGGGTAGTCGCCGATCTGGAGGAAGGGCGAGGAGTAGTAGCCCTGGCGGTAGAACTCGCCGCCCGAGCAGTCCATCCCCGGGGCGCTGGTGCCGTCGGGCCCGGTGCAGGCGGGGCCGGTGACCGTGGTGGTGATGTGGACCCCGCCGTTCGCCGGGAAGCCGGCGCCGCCCGTCTGGAAGCGGCTCGCGGCGGCCCCGTCGGCGTAGGTGGCGTTCACCGTCGCGGACCCGGCGGTGTAGACCCCTTCCAGGCTCCCGATGCCGGCGCACTCGCCGAAGACGTCGTTGCCGGCGGCGACGTAGCCGCCGACGGTGGCGAGGACGGCGTCGAGCTGGTCGGCCGTGAGGTTGCCGCCGCAGCCGTTCACGCAGCTGCACTGGTCGCTGCCGGCGAGCCCGCAACCCCCGAACCCGGTGCCGCAGGCGTAGCCCGCGCCCAGCGTCCCGGTGCAGGAGTTCGGGCCCGTCCAGTGCGGCAGCCACAGGACCTTGTAGCCGTTGGAGGAGAAGCTGGTGCTCCTCCAGTCGCAGTACCTCGTCCCGCCCTGCGTCACCGTGGTGCAGAAGGAGCCGGCGGGGCAGTTGGCGTCGGTGGCGCAGGTCGGCGGCAGGAAGTCCGCGGCCTCGAGTCGGTCGTAGATGGTCCCGTGGGTCCCGGTGGCCGAGCCCGCGGAGGGGTCGGCGCACGGGCGGCAGACGCCGTCGGCGACGTCGCAGGTCGTGCCGTAGCTGGCGCAGGCGGCGTCGCCGGCGCACGAGGTCCGGTTCGCCATCACGCAGAGGGGCGCGAGACCGGAGCGCACCAGGTAGCCCTCGAGCACGTGGTCGGCGTAGCGGCCGTCGCCGCCGGGGATGTTGAGGAGGGCCAGCTTGGGCGCGGTGGCGCCGCCCGAGGCCCAGCCGCCCGAGAGCACCTTGGCGGCGAAGCCCTGGAAGGCGACGCTGGTGACGTGGAGGTTGACCGCGCCCGCGCCCGCGGGGAACGTGGGAACGCCGGCGACCCCGAACACGCCCTTCACGCCGGCCTGCTGGAGGACCGCGTTCGCCGCCGCGAAGTCGCTCCCGTCGACGACGAAGGGCCCGCCCAGGTAGCTGATGGTTGTGCCGTTGTTGTTCGGCGGCATCGCCCCGGCGGTCCCGGTGGCCCAGTCGTACTTCCCCACCGGCGCCCCGCCGGCGAACTGCACGGTGACGTCCAGGCCGGGGAGCGCGGTCTTGCCCGGCTGGATGACCCAGTAGACGGGGATGTCGTTCTTCACCAGCGTGTAGACGAGGCCGTAGGCCTTGATGACGTCGCCGTCGTCGAAGCTCGTGCCCCCGTTCGACGGGCAGCCGGCGGCCGGCGTGGTCCCGCCCGTCCGCTGGTAGCAGGCGTCCATGGGGATGACGATCGACCCCCTGGAGAAGGCCTTCTGGCCCGGCCCCTGGCCGCTGCAGGTGGGCGCGAGGAGCGGCAGGGCGAGCAGGGCCGCCAGGAGCGCGGCCGGTCGCGCCAGCCGGTGCGAGGTTCGCAGGCTTCGCAGGCTTCGGAAGATGGGTGCGGACATTGGAGGAGCTCTCCCCGCCGGTTCCGGCTCGCAAAAGGTTAGCACGGCGAGCGGATGGCCACGAATGCGCGTCCCGCACGCCGAGTGATGCGGTGTCGCAGAGGGGCGCCGATGTGGGGCGGGGTGCGTGGCGCCCTCCGGCGCCGCGGGCGAGAATGGCGCCTTGCCCCTCTCCCGCCGCGACCTCCTCGCCACCTGGGCCTCGGCGGCCGGCCTCCTCCTCGCCGCCCGGCTCCTCTCGCTCGTCGAGCCCACCGGCCTGCTGGCCGCGAACCTGGGGGGGGTGGCGGCGCTCCTCTTCGTCTGGCTCCCGGACCGGCGCCTGCGGGCGCGGGGCGAGGGCTGGGACAGCTGCGGCCTCCCCTGGTGGGGAGCGCTGGACCGGCGCACCTGGGCAGCCTGGGGGCGGGGCGCGGCGCGGGCGCTGGCCGTGGCGGCGGTCGCCTTCCCGCTCTTCGCGCTCGGCTTCGCCGCCTTCGCGCGGGCGCTCCCCCTCCTCCCGCCGGGGCTCCGGTCGGCGCTCGCGCCCTACGAGCTGCCGCCGGCGTTCTCCCCGCGACTCCCGCCGGGGCTGGCGCTCCAGGCGGCGATCCAGCTCCTGGTCGTCGCGCTGCCCGAGGAGGTCCTCTACCGCGGATTCCTGCAGACGTCCTGGCGCCGCGCCGTGCCGGGCAGGACGGTCCGCGTCCTCGGCGCCGACCTCGGCCCCGGCTTCCTCGCCACCCAGGCCCTCTTCGCCCTGGGACACCTGGCGACGCTCCAGCCCTGGCGGCTGGGGACGTTCTTCCCCGGCCTCCTCTTCGGCTGGCTCCGCGAGCGCAGCGGGGATCTCGCCGCGCCGGTGGTCCTGCACGCGCTCTCGAACCTGTTCCTGCTCGCGCTGGAGGCGAGCTTCTACGGGCGGTAGGGCGGGGGATCGTCTCCCGCCGGGGTCGCGGTCGCGGTCGAGGTCGAGGTACAAGGTCCGCGATGCCCCCCTCCATCCGCCTCATGCTCGAGGAGCAGGAGCGGGCCACCCTGCACCCGCGCGCCGCCCGGTCCGCGGAGAGCCGCGGCCGGGCGCGGCCCGAGCCCGAGGACGACATGCGGCCCGTGTTCCAGCGGGACCGCGACCGCATCCTCCACTGCAAGTCCTTCCGCCGGCTGAAGGGGAAGACGCAGGTCTTCCTCGCCCCCCGGGGCGACCACTACCGGACGCGTCTCACCCACACGCTGGAGGTGGCCCAGGTCGGGCGGTCCATCGCCCGGGCGCTCCGGCTCAACGAGATGCTCGTCGAGGCCACGGTCATGGGCCACGACCTGGGCCACACCCCCTTCGGCCACGCCGGCGAGCGGGTGCTGAACGAGATCGTGAAGGGTGGATTCCACCACGTGCAGCAGTCGGTCCGCGTCGTCGAGGTCCTGGAGAAGGGCGGGCGGGGCCTGAACCTCACCGCCGAGGTGCGCGACGGGATCCTGCGGCACTCGAAGGGCAAGGGCACGGTGCTGATGAAGGGCACCGGGGCGAAGGCGCTGACGCTCGAGGCCGAGGTGGTGCGGCTCGCCGACATCATCGCCTACGTGAACCACGACCTCGACGACGCCGTGCGCGGCGGGCTCCTGCGGGACTCGGACGTGCCCCGGGAGATCCGCCGCACCCTCGGCGAGCGCCACTCGAAGAGGCTGGCCACGCTGGTGGGGGACGTCATCCGCGCCTCGGACGTCGACGGGGGCGGGCACATCGAGATGAGCGCCGAGGTCCACGGGGCGCTGCTGTCGCTCCGGGACTTCCTCTACGCCCGCGTCTACGAGAACCCGGTGGTCAACGACGAGTTCCTGAAGGCGCAGCGCATCCTCCGCGACCTGTTCCTCTGGCTCGCCGAGGACGGCGAGCGCCTGCGCCGCCGCTTCCGGGTGTCCCCGCGGGAGGGGGACGATCTGGAGAAGGCCGTGACCGACTTCGTCTCCGGGATGACCGACCGCTTCGCGCTCGAGACCTGGGAGCAGATCGCGGTTCCCCGGCCCTGGGCGGTGGTGTAGAGCCGCGTGCCCTCTCCCCGGTACCAGCCGGGGAGAGAGCGACTCGCCTCCGATGGCTTCACCCGCGGGGTGAGGGGCGGATTCGTCAATGGCCCGGAAGGGGCGACACCGTGACCTGGAGGTTCCGCGACACCGCCGCGACGCTCGACTCCGGCACCTCGATGAACCCGTTCGGCGAGGTGACGTGGGTCGCGAAGCACACCGCCTTGACGACGCGGTGGGAGCGGAGCTGGGCGTCGGCCTCGGGGGCGCCGGGCTGCAGGCCGTGCACCGCGCAGGGGACGATGCCCTCGAGGAGCGCGTAGGAGAGCGGCCGGCCGCGGCGCGTGGCCACCAGGACCCGGCCGTTGGTGGATACCAGGTTGAGGGCGCTGGGCCGCTGCGCACCGGCCTCGCGGCACCAGGCGTCGACCTGTCGCACCGTCCGCACCAGCGCGTCTCCCGCGTCGCGGGCGTCGAGGTCGAGGTCGTCGAGCCTCCCCTCGTCGCGGAGCAGCTTCAGGAAGACCATGAAGACGTGCTCGCTGTCGGTCTCGCCCTCGACGTTGCGCCGCAGGAAGTCGGGGAGGTAGGCGAGGAGCGCGGGCTTCACCCGGGCGAAGGCCTCCACCGTCCCGTCGTGGGCGAAGAGCCAGCGCCGGAAGCGGAAGGGGTGGGTGTTCTCGTCCTTGTGGTTGCCGACCGTGGCGTGGCGGGCGTGGACCAGGAGGGCGTCGGTGTCGACCTCGCCGACGAGCTGCGGGAGCTCCAGCGGAACCGGGGCGCCGCTGGGCCGCTTCCCCACCAGCACGTCGCTGGGCGTGAAGTGGCCGAAGCCGTAGGCGTCGGCCGGCTCCCCCGGCTCGTGCAGGGTGACGTGCGCAGCCAGCCGGGCCAGCTGGCACCCCATCAGATTCGGGTCGTTCTGGAGGATCGCGACCAGCGCACCCATCTCGCTCGCTCCTGTCTCGGGCTGCCGGGCACCGCGCGACGACCGCCGCGGCGCTCACCTCCACTATAATCCCCCTCCGACACGGAACCATCCCGCCGGCGAGGTCCCTGCCCGGGCGGACGAAGGAAGCAGGCGGAGGATTCGAGCGGAGCGAGCCCCAGCGTGCACCCGGAGGTCGTGCCGCAGACCGGGCGCCGCAAGCGGGCGAAACGGCAAGGGAACTCATGAGCGACGACATCGCCGTCGGAATCGACCTCGGGACCAGCTACAGCTGCGTGGCCGCTTCCCGGGACGGCGCGCCGCAGGTCCTTCCCAACGAGTGGGGGGAGCGCACGCACGCCTCGGTGGTGAGCTTCCTCGAGGACGGTTCCGTCCTCGTCGGGAACAACGCCAAGAAGAACATCATCACCAACGCCGAGCACACCGTCTACTCGGCGAAGCGGCTCATCGGCCGCTTCTTCTTCTCCGACGAGGTGAAGAAGGCCAAGGCGGTGATGCCCTACCGCATCGTCGAGGGTCCGAACAGCTCGGTGCGGGTGCAGGTGCGCGACCACGTCTTCGCCATCCCCGAGATCTCCGCCCTGGTGCTGAAGGAGATGAAGGCCATCGCCGAGACCGCCCTGGGCCGGGAGGTGAAGCGGGCGGTGGTGACCTGTCCGGCCTACTTCAACGACAACCAGCGCCAGGCGACGCGCGACGCCGGCCGCATCGCCGGCCTGGAGGTCCTGCGCATCATCAACGAGCCGACCGCGGCGGCGCTGGCCTACGGCTTCGGCAAGGACATCTCCCAGAAGATCGCGGTCTACGACCTCGGCGGCGGCACCTTCGACGTCTCCATCCTCGAGATCGGCAAGGACGTCTTCGAGGTGCTCTCCACCGCCGGCGACACCTACCTCGGCGGCGACGACTTCGACGACCGCATCATGGCCTGGCTCGCCGACGACTTCCTCGCCCGGCACGGGCTCGACCTCCGCCAGAACCGCTACTGCCTGCAGATGCTGAAGGAGGCGGGCGAGCAGGCGAAGATCGAGGTGGGGCGCGACGGCGTGGCCGAGATCGCCGTTCCCGGCATCTGCCAGTCGCCCGAGGGGCAGGTGCTGGACCTCCGCCAGAAGCTGGTGGCCGATCACTTCAACCGGATGGTGATGGACCTGGTGCAGCGCACCTTCAAGGTCTGCGACGAGGCGCTGCAGTCGGCCCGCTTCACCGCCGGCGACGTGGACGCCGTCATCCTCGTCGGGGGCCCGACCCGGCTCCCCATCGTCCGCCAGAGCGTGCGCCACTACTTCCAGCGCGAGCCCATGACCGGCGTCGACCCGGACGAGGTCGTGGCCCTGGGCGCCAGCATCCAGGCGGCGGCGCTCCTCGACGCCGGCGCCGCCGAGGCGGGTCAGGCGAGCTACCTCCTCGACGTCACGCCGCTCTCGCTCCGCGTCGCCACCGTCGGCGGCTACACCGAGAAGATCATCGCCAAGAACACGCCCATTCCCATCGAGAGGGGGAAGACCTTCACCACCAGCCGCGACGGCCAGGACCGCGTGAAGATCCGGGTCGTCCAGGGGGAGTCGAACCGGGTGGAGGACTGCGAGCTCCTCGGCGAGTTCGAGTTCTCCGGCTTCCGGGTGACGAAGCGCGGCGAGGTGCAGATCGAGGTGACCTTCGAGATCGACTCCAACGGCATCGTCCACGTCTCGGCCGCCGACCGCGAGACCGGCAAGCGGGCCACCACCACCATCAGCCTCTCGTCGGGCCTCTCCGAGCAGGACCTCCGGGCGGCCATCGACAAGAGCGCCGAGATCACCGTGGCGCGGGCCTGAGGCGGCGAGGGAGAAGCGGGGGCCACATGGACGTCGAGTTCCTGCAGGAAGTGGAGGAGCGGGCGGCGGCGCTCGACGCGCTCGACTACTGCCAGGTCCTCGGCATCGCGCCGACGGCGGGGCCGGCGGAGATCAAGTCCGCGTACTACCGGGAGTCGCGCCGCTTCCACCCCGACCGCTACGCGGCCGCGGGGAACGAGGAGCTCCGCGAGCGCATCGGCCGCATCTACCGGCGGGTGAACGAGGCCTACACCGTGCTCCGCGACGACGCGCGGCGCCGGAAGTACCTCGCCGACGTCGCCGGGCCGGACCGGGCGCGCAAGCTCCGCTTCACCGAGGCCGAGGAGAGCGAGGTGAAGCAGGAGCAGGTGCAGAAGATGGAGGAGCAGTTCGGCCTCACCCCCAACGGCCGGAAGTTCTACGCCGCCGCCCTGAAGGAGGTGGAGGCGAAGCGCTGGGAGCCGGCCGAGCGGGCCGTGAAGTCGGCCCTCATGTACGAGCCCCAGAACGCGAAGTTCAAGGAGCTCCTGGCCCTCATCGAGCGGAGCCGGCCCAGGGGCGACGCCTTCAAGATCAAGTGAGCCCCGACCTGCCCTGCCTGGCGCTCCTGGCGCTCGGCGCCGCCGGCGGCGCGGCCAGCGGGGCGCTCCGCCAGGTCGTCCACCTCCTCTCCGTGGCCCTGGCGGCGGTGCTCGCCCGGCCGGGCGGCGAGCTCCTCGAGGCGCCGATGCGCCGGGTGGTCTCGCCGGCCTTGGCGCGGCCCCTGGGCGCCGTCCTGGCCTTCGGCGCCGCCCTGGCCCTCTTCGGCATCGCCGGGGGCCTGCTCCTGCGCGGCCGCGCCAGGGGGAGGGCGCGCTCCCCGGCCGACATGGGCCTGGGAGCGCTCCTCGGCGGCGCGCAGGCCGCGCTCTTCCTGTGGGCGGCGCTCTCGCTGCTCGTGCTCTGGGATCGGCCGGTGGGGCCGAGGCGCTTCCGCCTCGACCCGCGCCACGGCGACCTGGCGGCGGTGGCCCGGGAGCACAACCTGCTCGACGCCGCCGCGCCGGGCAAGGCGCAGGAGGTCCGCGAGAAGCTCCCGGCGGTGCGCGAGGCGCTGGAGGCGGAGAACCCGATCGAGAAGGCGCAGGAGGCGGCGCGGGAGGCGGTGAGGGCGCAGGAGAGGAGGCGGGAGGCGCTGGAGAAGGCGGCCCGGTAGGCCGGCCGATCAGCGGGTCCGCGCCGCCGCCTTCACCTCCGGCATGGCGCCCGAACCGGGGTGGCGCCGCTGGTGGGCGCGGCGCAACGCCTGGTAGAGCGCCGGGAGGCGCCGGAAGAGCCGCTTCTGCCTCCGCTTCCGCCGCGTCGACAGGGCGTGGGAGAAGGCGATCGGCGCCGCCAGCGTGGAGTCGGCGTAGACCACCACGTGGTTCTTGAGCATGTTCGCCTGCACCTTCCCCCAGCTGATGGCCTCGGAGGGCGTGGCCCCGGAGAGGCCGCCCCACTGCGGCGAGTCGGTGGAGATCTGGAGGACGTACTCGTGGCCGCCGCGGTTCAGGTCCAGGATCTGCCAGAGCGTGGGCTGGGTCTGGAGGTAGAAGTTCTTCGGCGAGCCGCCGCCGAGGATGACGACGCCGTTCACCTTCGCGTCGTAGACGATGGCGGTGGAGAGGAGGACGTCGAGGTCCGGGTCGACCGTGGTCTCCCCGCCGCGGAGCTTCATCGCGGCCAGGTTCATGCCGATGGAGGAGTCGCCCGGGCTCGAGGTGAAGATGGGCACGTCGCAGCGCGCCGCCGTCGCCACCCAGCTCTTCTCGGGACGGGGTGCCTGCTGGAGCAGGAGGTGGCCCAGGTAGTGGTGCAGGTCCGGCGTCGAGATGCGGCCGCGGAGCCGGGCCGGCGCCTTCTCCAGGGCCTCGCGGACGAAGGCGTCGGTGTCGAGCAGCGAGTCCTCGGTGATGAAGACGTCGTAGATGCGCTCGATGCCGGCGCGGTAGAGCTCGCGGTCGTCGACCTGGAAGTGGCCCTGCACCACCGGGAGCCGGAGCGCGAAGTGGAAGTCGTGGTACAGGTTCGCTCCGGTGGCGATGACGACGTCCACGAAGCCGGCCTCGATCATCGCCTGGAAGGCGCCGCCCAGACCGGCCGGGGCCATGGCGCCGGTGACGGTGAGGGCGATGGTCGCCTCGGCGTCGATCATCCGCCCGAGGAGATCGCACCCCTCGGCGAGCCGCCCGCCGTTGAAGGCGCCGGCGCGCCGGTAGACGTCGACGAGGTCGACGACGCTCATCCCGGGGCGGAGCCGCATGGGCTCCACCGGCGGTCTGGACAGGTAGCGCCTGCGGAGCTGCTTGGGGCTGGGCGTCCGGGGGGCCATGGCGGGCGCAAGGTAGTCGGCGCCGCCGGGGCCGTCAACGACGTCAGCGCACGCCCAGGCTCACCATCGGCTCGTCGGGGAGGCGCAGCTCCGAGAGCCTGGCGTGGCGGTAGACCTCGAGCATCTTCTCCTGGCCCTCGCGCCACACCGAGACCATGGTGCAGGTATCTACGCGGCCGCACGCCGGGTCGTCGTCGAGGCAGACGTTGAGGGCGATGGGCCCCTCCACCGCCTCGATGACGTCGAGGAAGCTGATCTCCGGGGCGGGGCGGGCCAGGGCGTAGCCGCCGTGCGGGCCGCGGGTGGAGCGCACCAGCCCCTCGTCGACCAGCGTCTTCAGGATCTTCGCCAGGAAGTCCTCGGGCACGCTCATGCGCCGCGCGACCTCGCGGAACGGAACCACCACCCCTGCGGGGATGGAAGCGAGGTAGATCATGGCCCGGAGGCCGTAGTCGATCTTCCGGGAGATGCGCAGGACGTGCTGCATGGGGTGCAGGCCGAAATCGACCGGCTCCATCCATGATAACACGCGCCGCGCGGGCGGGTGACAGCGAGCGCCGGCGGTGCGACCATGGACCCCTTCTCCCGGCACGGGTCCCGACCATGGCCCCCACCTTTCCCAGCACCGGCCTCTCCGCCCTCGACGGCGTCGTCCGCGGCCTGCGCCCCGGCGACAACGTCGTCTGGCAGGTGGAGGCCATGGAGGACTACGCCGCCCTCGTCCACCCCTTCGTCGAGGCCGCCCTGGCCGACGGCCGCAAGCTCGTCTACTTCCGCTTCGCGCGACACGAGCCGCTCATCGAGGAGCACCGCGGCGCCGAGATCCACCGGCTCAACCCGGCGGTCGGGTTCGAGAGCTTCACCGCCTCGATCCACCGGGTCATCGAGCGGGCCGGGCCCGGGGCGTTCTACGTCTTCGACTGCCTCTCGGACCTCGCCGCCGACTGGTACAGCGACCTCATGCTGGGCAACTTCTTCATGGTCACCTGCCCGTACCTGTACGAGCTCGACACCGTGACCTACTTCGCGCTGTCGCGCGGCAGCCACTCCGGCGAGGCGGTGGATTCGATCCGGAGCACCACCCAGCTCCTCCTGGACGTCTTCCGCCACCGGGGCGAGCTCTACGTGCACCCGCTCAAGGTCGACGGGCGTCGCTCGCTCACCATGTACCTGCCCCACGTGCGCCGGGGCGACGCCTTCCTGCCCCTCACCGAGAGCGGCGCCCTGGCGGAGGTCCTGGTCGCCCTCTCCGAGCGCCGGGGCGACGGGGTCGCCCGCCTCGACGTGTGGGAGCGCCGGTTCCTGGAGGCGCGAGACGTGCTCGAGGGCGTGCGCTCGGGCGCCCACCCCGGCGACGCGGCGCGGGCGCTCTTCCGGAGCCTCCTCCCCATCGTCCTGACGCGCGACGAGCGGCTCACCGAGCTGGCCGGCAGGTACCTCGACCTCGAGGACCTGCTCGCCATCCGCCGCCGCATGATCGGGACCGGCCTGGTCGGCGGCAAGGCGCTGGGGATGCTGCTCGCCCGGGCCATCCTGGCCGACGCCGATCCCCGCTGGTCGTCGGCCCTCGAGCCGCACGACTCCTGGTTCATCGGCTCGGACGTCTTCTACACCTACCTGGTCCGGAACGGCTGCTGGCGCGCGCGCCGGGAGCAGCGCAGCGGCGGCGCCTTCCTCGAGGCGGCCCCCGAGGCGCGCGAGCGCATCCGCGCCGGCACCTTCCCCGGCTTCATCGAGCAAGAGCTCGTCCACATGCTCGAGCACTACGGGCAGGCCCCCATCATCGTCCGCTCCTCCAGCCTCCTCGAGGACGGGTTCGGCAACGCCTTCACCGGCAAGTACGAGAGCGTCTTCTGCCCGAACCAGGGCTCCCCCCAGGAGCGCCTGCGGGCCCTGCTCGACGCCATCCGGACGGTGTACGCCAGCACCATGAGCGACGAGGCCCTGCTCTACCGCCACGACCGGGGGCTGCTCGACCGGGACGAGCAGATGGCCATCCTGGTGCAGCGCGTCTCCGGCGCGCTCCACGGCCGGCTCTTCTACCCGCCCCTCGCCGGCGTCGCCCTCTCGTACAACCCCTACGTGTGGAGCCGGGAGATCGATCCCAAGGCCGGCGTGCTCCGCCTGGTCTTCGGGCTGGGGACGCGGGCCGTCGAGCGGGCCGACGACGACTACACCCGCATCGTGGCGCTCAACGCCCCCCAGCGCCGTCCCGAGGCGAGGCCCGAGGAGGTCACCGAGCACGCGCAGCGCCGCGTCGACGTGCTCGACCTCGAGGCCAACCGGCTGGCGTCGGTGTCGGTGGACGAGGTGGTCCGCGACGGCGCCCACTTTCCCGTCGAGCTCTTCGCGGCGGCGCGCCGCGGCGGCAGCTGGGTCCTCGACTTCGAGAAGCTGTTCACCGCCACCCCGTTCGTCGAGCAGGTGCGGGGCATGCTCGCTGCCCTGGAGGCCGCCTACCGCTACCCGGTGGACGTCGAGCTCACCGCCAACGTCGTCGGCCGGGGCGACCTGCGGATCCACGTGGTCCAGTGCCGCCCCCTCCAGGTCAAGGAGGGCGGGGTGCACGAGCCCCCGCCGGCGGGGCTCGCCGAGGAGTCGATCCTGCTCGCCAGCCGCGGTCCGGTGATCGGCCCCAGCTCGAACGCGCGCATCGAGCGGGTGGTGTACGTCGACCCCGACGCCTACGCGCGGCTGGCGCAGCAGGACCGCTTCGAGGTGGCGCGGGTGGTCGGCAGGGTGGTTCGCCGCCGCGGCGAGCGGCGGCGAACCCTGCTGCTCGGGCCGGGGCGCTGGGGGACGAGCACCGTCTCCCTCGGCGTTCCGGTGGGTTTCGCCGAGATCTCCGCCGTCGCCGTCGTCTGCGAGATCGAGCGGATGGGCGAGGGCGTGGCGCCCCCCCCGTCGCTGGGCTCCCACTTCTTCAACGACCTGGTGGAAGCCAGCATGCTCTACGTCGCGCTCCAGCCGTCGCGCCAGGGCCACCGGCTGGACGAGGAGCGCCTGCGGAGGGCGCGAAACCGCCTCCCGGAGCTTCTCCCGGACGACGCCAGGATGGCCGGGGTGGTGCGGGTGGTCGACTTCCCTTCGGACGAGGACGGCCGCGAGCTCTGGCTCAACGCCAGCTGCCTCGACCAGCAGGTCCTCTGTTACCTGCAGCCGGCGCCGACCTCCCCCCAGGGGGGATGACCGCCGATCGGCCGACCCAGGACTCGGCGGTCCGCGGCAGGCATCTGCGCGGAAAGGCGTGGCCCGGCTGCACCCGTTCAGGGCAGAATGCCGTCCTTCCCCCGCGGTCCGGAGACCCCCCCCATGTCCCTGCCGCTTCACCTCAAGATCGAGCCCATCTACCAGGACGTCCTGCGGAGGAACCCCGGCGAGTCCGAGTTCCATCAGGCGGTGCGCGAGGTGCTCGAGTCGCTGGGACCCGTCATCACCAAGTACCCCGAGTTCACCGAGCGCAAGATCATCGAGCGCATCTGCGAGCCCGAGCGGCAGATCATCTTCCGGGTGCCCTGGCAGGACGACCGGGGCGAGGTCCAGATCAACCGCGGCTTCCGGGTGCAGTTCAACAGCTCGCTCGGACCCTACAAGGGCGGCCTGCGCTTTCACCCCTCGGTGTACCTCGGCATCATCAAGTTCCTCGGCTTCGAGCAGATCTTCAAGAACGCCCTCACCGGCCTCCCCATCGGCGGCGCCAAGGGCGGCTCCGACTTCGACCCCAAGGGCAAGACGGACAACGAGATCATGCGCTTCTGCCAGAGCTTCATGACCGAGCTCTGGCGCTACGTGGGCGAGTACACGGACGTCCCCGCCGGCGACATCGGCGTGGGCGGACGCGAGATCGGCTACATGTTCGGCCAGTTCAAGCGCCTCACCTCGAAGTACGAGGCCGGCGTGCTCACCGGCAAGGGGCTCGACTACGGCGGGTCGCTGGTCCGCACCGAGGCCACCGGCTACGGCGCCACCTTCTTCGTCCAGGAGATGCTGAAGGTCCGGAAGGACTCGCTCGAGGGCAAGCGCTGCGTGGTCTCCGGCGCCGGCAACGTGGCCATCTACACGATCGAGAAGATCCACCAGCTGGGCGGCAGGGTGATCGCCTGCTCGGACTCGAACGGCTACGTCCTCGACGAGAAGGGCATCGACCTGGCGCTCCTCAAGCAGATCAAGGAGACCGAGCGGCGCCGGATCAAGGACTACGTGCAGGTCCGCGGCCACGCCCACTACGTCGAGGGCGACAACATCTGGAAGATCCCCTGCCAGGTGGCGATGCCCTCCGCGACCCAGAACGAGATCACCGGCAAGGACGCCGCCCTGCTGGTGAAGAACGGCTGCATCGCCGTGGGCGAGGGCGCGAACATGCCCACCACCCCGGAGGGCGTGCGCGTCTTCCTCGACGCCCGGATCGCCTACGGCCCCGGCAAGGCGGCCAACGCCGGCGGGGTGGCGACCAGCGCGCTGGAGATGCAGCAGAACGCCACCCGCGACTCCTGGACCTTCGAGTACACCGAGAAGCGGCTCGCCGAGATCATGACGAACATCCACCGGACCTGCTACGAGACGGCCGAGGAGTTCGGCGTGCCGGGCAACTACGTCGCCGGGGCGAACGTCGCCGGCTTCATCAAGGTGGCCAAGGCGATGGTCGCCCACGGCCTCGTCTAGTTGAACGGGGGCTGCGCCCCCTCGGTCCCCGGAAGGGCGACCGGCGGCGCGACCAGGCAGGCGGCCCGCAAACGCCTGGCCGGAGGGCGCCCCGGGGCGAAATCGACCGGTTCTGTCTATGATGACGGGCACCATGGCGGCGGGCATCGACCTCCACTCGCACTCGACCGCGTCCGACGGCGAGCACCCCCCCGAGGAGGTCGCGGCCCGGGCCGCCGCCGCCGGCGTCGCCGTCTGGGCGCTCACCGACCACGACTCGCTGGCCG
>DATBLK010000223.1:0-4142 GCA_036555405.1 Anaeromyxobacteraceae bacterium | reverse complement strand
CGCGTGGCAGACCGTGCAGGCCTGCGCCTTGTGCGTCTCGTGCTTGAAGCTGACCTCGCCCTGCTTCGCGCCCTTCAGGACCACCGGCTTCGCAGGCGGCTCGGCGGCGCCGGCGAGTCCGGCAGCGAGAAACAGGGCGGCCGCAACGATGCTGACCATGCGCTTCATGAGAACCCCCTCGTGGAGTGCGTTGTCTGGGGCTGACGCCCCGTCCGGGACGAAGGGCCGCACCATACCCGGCGCAGTTGTCGCGCCGATCGCGCGTATTGTCGCAGTTGGCCGCCTTCCTCACGGCGGAAGGAAAAATGGACGGCTGCGGCGCAGGCCGTAGAGTACGCTCGTGCGTACCTGCACCTACATCTGCCTACTCATCCTGGCGTCAGCCCCGGTCTCCGCCGGCGCCGAGGCGCGCAGGGCGGGCAGGGCCCCCATTGCGCGGAGGCCGGCGACCGCCTCGGCGCGCCTCGACAGGGCGCGCGCCCAGCTCCTCGCCGTGAAGCGCGACCCGGCCAAGCGCCGCTTCCGCCACCACTGGGAACGAGCCATCCAGGCGCTGCTGCGGGCGGCGCGGGGCAAGCAGGCGGCTCCGGCCCTGCTCGAGGCGGCCCGTGCCCGCTACGCCCTCTACCGCTTCTCGCAGGTGGAGGCGGACCGCGACGCCGCGCTCCGCCTCGCGGAGCGGGCCCGGCGCGCCGGCGCCGGCCAGGCGGCGGGCTTCGCTGCCGCCGTCCGACGCGAGGCGGGCGACGCCGAGGTGCGCACGTGGGTCCGCGCCCCCGGCCGGCGGCCGCGACCGCGGCCTCATCCCGCGGAGACCGCCGCCCCCGAGGAAGGTGAGGGCGTCGAGGCCGCGCTCGCCGAGGCCCTGGCCGTCGGCGAGGTCCCGCGTCCCGAGCCGCAGCCATTCGAGGCGCGCCCGGCGGCGAGCTCGGCCGAGGAGAAGCCCGCGCGGGTCACCGAGGTCCACTCCTGGTCCGACGACGGGTACATCCGCGTCGCGGTCTCGCTCTCGCGGCCCGTCTCCTTCGAGCGCCGGGAGATCCCGGCCGGCGAGAACCTGCCGCCGCGCCTGGCGCTGGACCTGTCGCCGGCGGTGCTCGAGCCCGGCGCCGCGTCGCCGCCGCCGGGCCAGGCGGCGGTGCCCCGGGTGCGCGCCGCCCAGCACGACCCCTCGACCGTTCGCCTGGTGGTGGACCTGACGCCGGGCGCCGCCGAGCCCAAGGTGGTGGCGCTCCAGGACCCGCCGCTCATCATCGTCGACGCGGGTGCCCCGCCGCCGGCGCCCGACCGCCCGACGGCCGCCGCCGGGGAGCTCGCCCCCCGGCGCCCGGTGCGGCGCGTGATCGTCGACGCCGGACACGGCGGACACGACACCGGCGCCATCGGCCCGACGCGCGTGCGCGAGAAGGACGTGACCCTGGCGATGGCCCGCAAGCTCTCCCGCCGGCTCGAGGCCCTGGGCTACGAGGTCCTGCTCACCCGCCGCGACGACCGCACCCTCTCGCTGGCCGAGCGCACCGCCTTCGCCAACGCCCATCGCGGCGACCTCTTCGTGTCCCTCCACGCCAACGCCCACCCGCGCCGGGACCGGCGGGGAGCCGAGACCTACGTCCTGAACCTCGCCGACGACCGCTACGCGGCGAGGCTCGCCGCCCGCGAGAACGGCGCCCTCTCCGACGAGGCGGGAGAGGGGCGCGAGGTGCGCCGCATCCTCTCGGACCTCGACGCGCAGTCCTCGGGCGAGGCCTCGCGCCGCCTGGCACAGCGGGTCCAGCGCGAGCTCGTCTCCGGGCTGGGCCACCGCGGGGAGGTGCGCGACCTCGGCGTGAAGAGCGCGCTCTTCTACGTCCTTCTCGGGGCGCGAATGCCCGCCGTCCTCGTCGAGGCCGCCTTCATCTCGAACCGGGCGGAGGAGCGGAAGCTCGCCGACCCGCGCTTCCAGGAGTCCGTGGCCCAGGCGCTGACCCGGGCCGTGGACGCGTTCGCCCGCGGGGAGGCGCGGGTGGCGGCGCGCTGACCGGCCGCTATACTCGCCGGGTGATCCCTCCGGACGCGGCGCTGGCCAGCCTCCCCGCACCCGCCCCCTACGAGTACGAGCGGCGCGTCCCCGACCTGCCGCCCCTGTGCGGCGACGCCCGGGCCGACATGGCGGCGGCCCGCCGCCACCTCGAGGCGCTCCACCGGTCGGGCGCGAGCGGCCACACCGTGGTCCGGCTCCAGAGCGCCGCCACCGACCGCATCGTCGCCGCGCTCTTCGCGCGGGCGCTGGGGACGGAGCCCCGGCCGGCGCGCGGGCGCCGGCGGAGCGCGGCCCCGGCGCTGGCGCTGGTGGCGCTCGGCGGCTACGGCCGGCGCGAGCTCGCCCCCTACAGCGACCTCGACCTTCTCCTGCTCCACGCGCCCGGCCAGCCCGACGCCGCCACCCGGCAGGCGAGCGAGCGCTTCCTCTACTCCCTGTGGGACCTGGGGCTGGAAGTGGGGTACGGCGTCCGCGACCTCGCCGCCTGCGAGGCCCTGGCGGGCCAGGACCACACCGCGCGCACCGCGCTCCTGGACCTGCGCTTCCTCGCCGGGGACGAGGCGCTCTACCGCGAGCTCGAGCGAGAGCAGCTCCACGGGCTTTCGCAGGCCAGGGTCGAGGGGTTCGTCCAGGCCAAGGTGGAGGAGATGCGGGCCCGCCGCGAGCGCTTCGGAGACTCGCTCTACCTCCTCGAGCCCAACGTGAAGCAGTCGGAGGGCGGCCTCCGCGACCTCCAGGCGGCGCTGTGGGTGGCGCGGGCTCGATGGAAGGTGGCCGGGATCACCGAGCTCCTGGCGCGCGCCATCCTGCCCGAGCGCGAGGTGCGGGAGCTGCGGCGGGCGCGCGACTTCGTCTGGCGCGTGCGCAACGAGCTCCACCACCTGGCACGGCGCAAGGCCGACCAGCTCACCTTCGACGTGCAGCCGCAGGTGGCCGCCTTCCTCGGCTACGCCGACGGGCCGGAGGGCACGGCCGTCGAGCAGTTCATGCGCCACTGGTACATCGCCGCCAAGACCATCCTGGTGGCCTGCGACGCCATCGTCGACCGGGCGCTCGAGCCCATGAACGCCACCGGGTGGCGCGCGGTGCCCCCGCCGGCGGCGATGACGGGCGCCGAGAAGGGGAGCCTGAGGTCGCCGTCCGGCGAGTGGCGGCTGCCGGGCGGCGAGTTCAAGGTCTTCCGCGGGCGCCTCACGGTGATGGACCGCGAGGTCCTGCGCCGCTCGCCGGCGGCCCTGGTCCGCCTCTTCACCACCGCCGACCGCAACGGGCTCGACCTCTACTCGTACGCCCGCGACCAGGCTGCCCAGGCGGCGGCCGAGCTGGCGCCGGGGGCGGCGGTCGACCCGGAGGTGAACCAGGAGATCCTCTCGGCGCTGATGCGGCCGGGGACGCGGGGTCGCTTCCTCTCGGCGATGCACGAGCTCGGGGTGCTGGCCCGCGTCGTCCCCGAGTTCGCCCGGGTCACCGCCCGGCGCCAGATCGACGTCTACCACGTGTACACCGTGGACGTGCACAGCCTCTTCGCGGCCCGGCGGCTCCTGGCGCTGCGGTGCGGCGACGTCGCCGAGACCGCCGTGGCGCCGCTCATGCAGCGCCTGGAGCGCCCCCTCGGGCTCTACCTGGGGACGCTCTTCCACGACATCGGGAAGGGGCTCGGCGACCACTCGGTGCGGGGCGCGGAGATCGCCGCGGCCGCCTGCGGGCGCATGGGGATCGACCCGGCCGACGCCGCCGACGTCGAGTGGCTGGTGCTGAAGCACCTCCGGATGTCCTCGGTCGCGCAGCGCCGCGACCTCTCCGACCCCGACCTGATCCACTCCTTCGCCGAGGAGATGGGGACCGCCGACCGGCTGGAGAAGCTCTACCTCCTCACCTACGCCGACATCTCCACGGTGGGGCCGCGCGCCTGGACCGACTGGAAGGCGCGGCTCCTCCGCGAGCTCTACGAGAAGACGCGGGCCGCGCTGGCGGACGGCGCGCTGCGCCGGCCCGATCCGGGCAAGGCGGAGGCGGCCGGGCGAGCCCGGGCCGCCGAGGTCCTCGCCGGCCGGGCGCCGGCCCGGGAGGCGGAGCGCTTCCTGGCCGCGATGCCGGCTCGCTACTTCGTCACCGCGCCGCC
>DATBLK010000208.1:0-1862 GCA_036555405.1 Anaeromyxobacteraceae bacterium | reverse complement strand
GACGGCGGCCAGCGCCTCGGCCTCGAGCGCGCTCGCCCGGAAGGCCGGCTCCGCGCCGTAGCGGTCCGCCGGCGACGGGCGGCGCGCGGCCGGCGCACGCGGACCCGGCGGCGCCGGGTCCGGCGGAACCGGGGCGGCGGCGCAGGCGGCGAGCAGCGGCAGGCTGAGCGCGGCGCGGCGCATCCGCGGTCAATCGGGCGCGCCGACCCGCACCTCGAGCGAGCTGGCGCTTCCCGGTCCCAGCCTCTGGTTCAACCGGGCCAGGATCTCCGCCGCCAGGGCCCGGACCTGCGCGGCCCAGGCCTCGTTCCGCGCCACGGCGATGATCCGGCCGTCGCGCGTCAGGGCGCGCAGGCGGACCTCGCGCGCCAGCGACCAGCCCAGGACCTCGGCAAAGGCCGCGGCCGCGGCCGGGCCACGCGCGTTGCGAGCCGCCAGGGCGTCGGCCAGAACGGCGGCGATGTGGCGTCCTCGTCCGCGCACCAGAAGGGGAACCTAGGGGGCGCGGCGGCGGGCGGTCAAGTCGCCGCGCGGATGCGTCATCTTGCCTCAGAGCCGCGTCGCACGAATGCGGCGCGGGCGGCGCAACCTCTGGTAGAAACGGGGCATGTCGCTGGTGGAGCGAGCGGAGGGGGCGGTGCCCTCGCCCCTGGCGGGTAGCGGCGCCCTGCCGCGAGCCGGCGGCGTGGACCCGAACCGCATCAAGCTCTCCTGGCTGGTGCGCCTGCAGTGGGGCGGCATCCTCGGCCAGACGGCGGCCATCGCGGTGGTCTGGGCGCTCGAGCTGGTGCGCCTGCCGTTCGGGCGGCTCCTCGCCATCGTGGCGATCGAGGCGCTCGGGAACCTGGGCCTCCACCTCTGGGCTCGGCGGGCGCGCCGCGTTCCCGAGGGCGCCGTGGCCGCGACCATGGTTACGGACGCGCTGGTGCTCACGGTCCTCCTGGCGTTCTCCGGAAGCTACTCCAACCCGTTCTCGACGCTCTACCTCGTGAACGTGGCGCTGGGGGCGGTGCTCCTCCGACCCATCTGGGGCTGGCTGCTGCTCGGCGCCAGCCTCGCCGCGTTCGGGTCGCTCTTCGCGCTCGACGAGCTCCGGCACCACGGGTTCGCCCTCTCCGAGCTCGACCACATGGAGCTCATGCGGCTGCACGGCCGGGGGATGTGGGTGGCCTTCCTGGTGGCCGCCGCATTCCTCGTCTACATCGTGCACCGGGTGACGCGCGAGCTTGCGGCCCTGGAGAAGGAGCTGGCGGCGGAGCGCAGCCTCTCGGCGCGCAAGGACAAGGTCGCGGCGCTGGCGACGCTGGCAGCGGGCGCGGCACACGAGATTGCCACGCCGCTCGCGACCATCGCGGTGGTGACCCGGGAGCTGGAGCGCTCCCTGGAGAAGGGAGGGCCGGCGGGCGCGCAGGAGGACCTGGATCTCATCCGGGGGCAGCTCGTCCGCTGCCAGGACATCCTGCGCCAGATGTCGGCCCACGCCGGCGAGCACGTCGGCGAGCCGATCGTCGGGCTCACCCTGGCGGAGTGGGCCGCGGCGGCCCTCGACGGCCTGCCGGGCCGGGAGCGGGTGGCGGTGCGCGCTCCCGTCGACGCCAACACCGCGCGCCTCGAGGGGCCGGCGAGCGCCCTGGCGCGCGCCCTCCGGAGCCTCCTGAAGAACGCGCTCCAGGCGACGCCCGCGGACCGGCCGGTGGAGCTCTGGCTCGCGGCGGCGGACGGCGTGGTGCAGGCCGACGTCGTGGACGGGGGCGCCGGGATGCCGCCGGAGGTGCTGGCGCGAGCCGGTGAGCCCTTCTACACGACGAAGCAGCCGGGGGAGGGCATGGGGCTCGGCCTCTTCCTGGCGCAGACGCTGGCCG
>DATBLK010000188.1:0-1918 GCA_036555405.1 Anaeromyxobacteraceae bacterium | reverse complement strand
GGCGGCCACCGACTGGGCGTCGGCGAGGCGGCCCAGTCCCTCCTTGAGGTCGGCCAGGGCCGAGAGGCCGAGCGCCTTCATGACGCCGCGCACCTCGCCGCTGTCGCGCTCGTACTGCTCCAGCGCCTTCCGCTCGCGCTCCTCCATCAGCCGTCGCCGCCGCCCGCTGCGCTCCCCTTCCTCGAGCTCTCCCACCCACTGCAGCGCCACCCAGGCGGCGTACCCGAAGGCCGGGATGTCGAGGAGCGCCAGGTAGCGCAGCCCCAGCTCGCTGGAGCTCCGCCCGACCGCTCCCGCCGCCAGCGCCACCAGCCCGGCGCCGGCCCCGGCGAGGAACCGCGGATCCTTCCAGAACGGCGCCGGAACGCCACGCGCCGCCTCCGCATCCAGCGCCTGCCGCTCCTCGCCCACCTTGGCCAGGGCCTCGTCCCGCCTCGCCGCCGCCTTCTCGAAAGCGGCGACGCGCGCGTCGACGTCGCCGAGGGGGGCGATCGCCTCGCCCAAGGGCCTGAGCTCCCGCAGCGCCGCCTCGGCGGCGTCGAGCCCTTCCCGGATCTTCTGCCCGGCCCGGAGATCCTCCTCCAGCTTGAAGAGGCGGCTCTGGAGCCCATCCATCCGATACTGGAGCTTCTCCGCCGTCTGGGCTCGCGCCAGCTCGCCCCGCAGCTCGGCGATTCGCCTCTGCGCCTGCTCCGGGCCCAGCGGTTTCCGCGCCGGGACCGCCGGGCCCGCCGCGCCGCGCAACCCGGAGGCGGGCTGCCTCGAGGGGAGCTCGGAGGCCGACAGGGCGAGCAGGGCCGCGAACCTGGAGCGCTCCGGCAGGCCGACCGGCCCGCGGAGGTGCTGGGCGATGCCCGCCAGGTCCTGCGAGACCAGCGAGAAGGAACGTCTCTCCGGGTCGAATCGGTGGAGCTGGCATCCGGCGGCCAGATCCCGGACCAGCCGGTAGGTGAAGCCGTCGTTTCCCACGAGCGTCAGGCCGCCGCGGACGCCGCCGCCCCCCGGGCCGCTGCCGGCGCGGGGAACCGTTTCGACGTCGCGCGGATCGGGCCAGAGGAGCGCCTCCAGCAGGCGGCGCAGCAGCGCCCCGTCGGCCGCGACCACGTTGTAGCCCGAGCGGAGCGAGGCCCGCCCGCCGGGCAGGGTCAGGCCGCGCACTCCCTGGGCTGCGATCTCGAGAAGAACCACCGGCGGCGCATGTTACCCGCCGCCGGCCGGACGGCAAAGCGCCGCCTGCCGGATCGGCCCGCGCCGCGCCGGGCACGCCACGGGGCGTCAGCCGGCCGGATGGGGCTCCGGGGCGGCGCGGGCGACCGCCTCGCCGCCGGCCTGGGCACCGCCCTCCTCCTGGTGGAGGCGGGCCGCCTTGCCCTGCAGCTCCCGAAGGTAGTAGAGGCGCGACCGGCGCACGTCGCCGTGGCTCACCACCTCGATCCTGTCGATGCGGGGGCTGTGGACCGGGAACATGCGTTCCACGCCCACCCCGTAGCTCAACTTGCGCACGGTGAACATGGCGCGCGAGTTGCCGCGCCGGTGGGCGATGACCACGCCCTCGTACACCTGGATGCGCTCCTTGTCGCCTTCCTTGATCTTGGTGTGGACCCGGACCGTGTCGCCGGCGTGGAAGTCCGGGACGTCCTTGCGGACGTACTTACGCTCGATGTCGGCAATGGCCTTGCGCAGCATGACTCGCTTCTCCTTTACAGCTCGTCGTCCCCGGCGTCGAGGAGGCCGAGATCGTCCTTCGAGAGCCGGAGCCTCGCGAAGAGGTCCGGCCTCCGATCCCGGGTGGCGCGCAGCGACTCCCGCCGCCGCCACCGCCCGATGCGCCGGTGGTCGCCGGAGAGTAGCACCTCCGGGACCGCCATGCCCCGGTACTCCGGGGGTCGGGTGTAGTGCGGGTGCTCGAGCAGCCCGC
>DATBLK010000184.1:0-2981 GCA_036555405.1 Anaeromyxobacteraceae bacterium | reverse complement strand
CGATTTGCCGGATGTCGCCGGTCAGCACGATTTTCGTCCCCTCGCCGGCTCGCGTGATGATCGTCTTCACCTCGTGCGGCGTCAGATTCTGCGCCTCGTCCACGATGATGAACTGGTTGGGGATGCTGCGCCCACGGATGTACGTGAGGGGCTCGATCTCCATCAAGCCCAGATCGATGAGCTCGTGGTAGCCGCGGCCGGCCTTCTTGTCCGCGCGGCTCAGGTTCATGAGGAACTCGACGTTGTCGAAGATGGGCTGCATCCAGGGGTTCAGCTTCTCCTCGACGTCGCCCGGCAGGTAGCCGATGTCGCGGCCCAGCGGGAAGATGGGCCGGGAGACGAGCAGCTTCTGGTAGGTGCCCTCCTCGGTGGTGCGCTGCAGCCCGGCGGCGATGGCCAGCAGCGTCTTCCCGGTGCCGGCCTTGCCCACCATGGTGACGAGCCGGACCTCGTCGTTGAGCAGGAGGTCGAGGGCGAAGGACTGCTCCTTGTTCCGGGGGCGGATGCCCCACACCCCCTCCTTGGGGATCTTGATGAGCGGGACGTAGCCCTGGCGCGCGGCGCTGTACTTACCCAGCGCGCTGTGCTGCGGGTTGGCCCGGTCGCGGATCACCACGAACTCGTTGGGCGGCGGCGCCTCGCCTTCCCCGGCCGCCACCGGTACGAAGCCGGTGGTGTAGAAGTCGTTCACCGCCTGGGCGTCGGCCTCCACCTCGGCGACGCCGGTCCAGAGCTCGTCGAGGGCCACCTCCTCGATGTCGTAGTCCTCGGCCCGGAGGCCCAGGGCGTCGGCGCGGATGCGGAGGTTCGTGTCCTTGGTGACGAAGACGACCGGCTTGCCCTTCTCGCGCTCGCGCAGGTCGAGGGCCACCGCCAGGATGCGGTTGTCCACCGAGGCGTGGCCGTCGGAGAGGTGGCGCGGCAGCTCCTGCTCGGTGAAGAGGACGCGGAGCGAGCCCTTCCCGTCGCCCAGCGGCACGCCCTCGGCCAGCTTCCCCCTGAAGCGGAACTCGTCGATGAAGCGGGCCACCTGGCGCGCGTTGCGGCCCAGCGAGGAGATGTCGCGCTTGAAGTTGTCGATCTCCTCGATGACGTAGATGGGGACGACGACGTCGTTGTCGTCGAAGGAGAAGATGCTGCGCGGATCGTGGAGGAGGACGTTCGTGTCGAGGACGAAGTTCTTCTTCACGCCCGCGCCTCCCGGCGGTCCGCCGCCGCCGCGATCCTAGCAGGCGGAGGCGCGCCCCGCCTCACAGCGGCGGCCGGCGGACGCGGTGCGGTTCCGGCCGGCGCGCTTGGCGGCGTAGAGGCAGGCGTCGGCCACCTCGACGAGCCGGGCCTTGCGCTGGGCGTCCTCGGGGAAGGTGGCGACCCCGAGCGAGAGCGTCACCCGCAGCGGCCCGAGGCCGGTGTCGAAGACCGCCCCGGCGACGCGCTCCCGGATCCGCTCGGCGATGACCCGGGCGCCGGCGGCGTCGGTCTCCGGCATGGCCACCGCGAACTCCTCGCCGCCGTAGCGGGCCACCAGGTCGGCGGCGCGGGCCTCCTTCGCCAGCAGCCGGGCGATGCCCCGCAGCACCTCGTCGCCCACCGGGTGGCCGTAGGTGTCGTTCACCGACTTGAAGTGGTCGACGTCGCACAGGAGCAGCGAGAGCCGCTTCCCGTAGCGCTGCGCCTCGGCGAGGCGGCCCGCGAGCCGCTCCTGGAAGACGCGGTGGTTCGCGAGGCCGGTGAGGCCGTCGGTGGTGGCGAGCCGCTCGGTCTGCTCGAAGAGCCGGGCCCGGAGCAGGGCGTCGCCGGCCTGGAGCGCCACCACCTCGAGCTCCCGCACCGCCTCGGCGCCCAGCGCCCCGCGCCGCCGCGAGCCCACCACCAGCGTCCCCAGGACCTCCTCGCCGGCGCGCAGCGGCACGACCTTCAGGGAGGCGAGGCCGCGCAGCCGCGTGCCCTCGTCGAAGACGACGTCGGCCTCGGCGCGGTACTCGCGCCCCGGCAACGGGTGCCCCACCCGCACGACCTGCGGGACGAGCCCCGGCCCGTCGGCGAAGGCGCGGCCCTCGAGCGCGCCGGCGCCGCCTTCGGCGGCAGGCGGGCGGCAGCGCGCCACCCGGTGTCGCGGCCGCCCGTCGCCGTCCTCGAGGACGGTCACGGCAGCGAAGTCGAGCGGCAGCATCCCGGCCGCGACCTCCAGCAGCACCTCGTGGACCTCGGCCGGCTTGGCGGTGCGGTTCAGCAGCTCGATGGCCTGGTAGAAGCGCTCCTTCTCGTCCCGCGTCCGCTTCATGTCGGATAGGAGCCGCTCCGCTTCCACGGCGCGGAGCAGCTCCGCCGCCAGGGTCGTGAGCAGCCGCTCGTCGTCGTCGCCGAAGGCGGCGGCCTCGAGGCGGTCCGCCAGGACGACGCCGCGGACGTGGCCGCCGCGCCGGTCGATCAGGGGGACGGCGAGCAGGGCCCGGGGCCGGGTGCCGTCCTGGTAGTGGTTGGCGCTCCGGAGGTCCCCGCAGAGCCGCACCGCGGCGCGCCTCTTCACCGCGCCGCCCAGCGGCCCCTCCCCGGCCGGAAGCGGCCCGCGGGCCACCCGGTCGCTCCGCGAGCGGCACTCGCGGAGCCCGAGCTCGCGCTCGTCGGCCGAGAGGAGGTAGAGCGCGGCGGTGTGCGCCCGGAGCGCGACCTCCGCCACCTCGAGCACGCCGCGGACCGCGGCCTCGATCTCCACCACCGAGGCCTCGGCGAGTCGCCGCTCCCGCTCGGCGGCGCCCCCCGCCGAGTCCCCGGGGGAAAGGAGCCGGTACTCCCGCGCCCGCTCCTCGATCTCCCGGAGCCGGCGGGCCACCGCGGCCCGGCCGGCGCGGCGCGCGGCGGCGAGCTGGGCGGCCAGCGCCGCGTGGTGCAGGAGCGCGAAGAGGACGATGAAGGCGCCGCGGGAGACGAGCTGCGGCAGGTCCTCGGCGGTACCGCCCCTCAGCCGCCAGGCGCCGGCC
>DATBLK010000181.1:0-3609 GCA_036555405.1 Anaeromyxobacteraceae bacterium | reverse complement strand
GGCCTCCCGGTAGACGGCGGCCATTCCCGGGTCGTCGGTGACGTCCACCAGCACCGGGGTGGGGAGCCGCCCCAGCGCTTCCAGGACGCCCGCGGCCCGCGGCAGGGCGAAGGGGCCGGTCTCGGGGGCGGCCTCGAGGCGCTGGCGCCAGGCCGAGAGGTCCAGGCCCGCCTCGTCGACGAGGGTGCGGCGCGAGTCGGCCACCCCCACCACCCGCAGGTCGACGTCGTAGTCGCGCTCCAGGGTGGCCCGCTGCCGGTCGAGCTGATCGAGGAGCTCCCGGCCCACGGTGCCCGTCCCCAGCACCAGCAGGCTCACCGCGCCGCGGCCCCCGGCCTCGGCCCGGGCGGCGGGGCGCGCCTCGGCCCGGGGGCGGGCCGTGCCCGAGGTGGAGCGGCCCCGGAGCTCGCAGACCCGGTCGTTGAGCCAGTCGACGTCGATGAGGAAGGCGTCGTGGCCGTCGAGGGAGGCGAGCCGCACCAGCCGGCCGCCGGGGAGGAGCCGGGCCATCTCCTCCTGCTCGGCGGGGAGGTAGAGGGTGTCCGAGTCGATGGAGACGAGCATCGCCGGCTGGCGGACGGCGCGCAGGACCTCCTCGAGCTCGCCGCGCCCGCGGGCCACGTCGTGCGTGTCCATGGCCCGCGTCAGGGCGACGTAGGTGGCGGCGTCGAAGCGGTCCACCAGCTGCCGCCCCTGGTAACGCAGGTAGCTCTCCACGGCGAAGAGGTCGGCCGACTGCGCCCGGCGGCCGAAGCGCTGCTCGAAGCTCGGCATCGAGCGGTAGCTGCACATCGCCATCATCCGGGCCGCGGCCAGGCCCGCGGCCGGGGGGTCGGCCGGGTCGTAGCGGCCGCCCCGCCACCGCGGGTCCGCGAAGATGGCCTGGCGCTGCGCCTCGGAGAGCCCGATGGCCCAGGCCGAGTGCCGCGCCGAGCAGGCGATGGGGGCGATGGCCTCCACCAGCTCGGGCGCCAGGAGCGCCCACTCCAGCGCCTGCATCCCCCCGAGCGAGCCGCCGACCACCAGCCGGACCCGGCGGACGCCCAGGGCCCCGGCCAGGGCGATCTGCGCCCGGACCATGTCGCGGACGGTGACCTCGGGAAAGGCCCCGAGCCAGGGCTCGCCGGTGGCCGGATCGGCGCTGGTGGGCCCGGTCGTGCCGTAGCAGCTCCCCAGGATGTTGGAGCACAGGACGTAGTCGCGCTCCGGATCCAGAGCCCGGCCCGCCCCGAACAGCCCGCTCCACCAGCGGTCGGCGTCGGCCGACCCGGTGAGCGCGTGGCACACCACCACCGCGTTCTCGCCGCGGGCGTCGAGGGCGCCCCACTCACGGTAGGCGACGCGCACCGCCAGCTCGCCGCCGCGCTCGAGCCGGAGCGGCCGGGGGAGGTCGAGGAACCGCGTCTCGGGCGCGACGAAGGCGGCGCGGGCGGTCGCCTGCGGGTCGGCGGATCGGGCCACGGGCGGTCCACTTATCCGCCGGCCGGAAAGCGTGTCAAGGCGCCGGCGCCAGCTCGACGCTGAAGGTCGTCCCCTCGGGCCCGGTGTCGAAGGAGATCCGCCCGCCCATCCGCTCGACGACGTCGCGGGAGATGTAGAGGCCGAGCCCGGTCCCGCGGCCCGGCGGCTTGGTCGTGAAGTAGGCGTCGAACACCTGGTCGCGGATGCAGGGGTCGATGCCGGGCCCGCGGTCCGCGACCTCGAGGATGGCGCCGCCCCCGGGTCGCGCCGCCAGGCGCACCGCGATCTCACTTCCGGCGGCCGCGTCGAAGGCGTTGTCGAGGAGGTTCAGCAGGACCTGGCAGAGCAGGCCCGGGCTGCCGCGGACCTCCGGGAAAGCCTCGGGGACCTCGAGGCGCACCTCGGCGTGGCACGCGCCGCGGAAGATGCGCACCGCGTCCAGCACCGGGGCGCGCGGGTCGAAGCTCGTGCACTCGTCGGCTCGCCGGTGCGAGAGGCCGCGGACCGAGCGGACGAGCGAGGCCACCCGGGCCAGGTCGCCGGAGACGTCGTCGAGCACCTGCCGGAGCTCGGCGGCCACGGCGCCGGCCCGTTCCGCCGCCGGGCCGGCGGCGGCCAGACGGGCGAGCTCCCCCATGGCCTCGCGCACCTCGCCGAGGTTGGTGGAGAGACAGGCGAGCGGGCTCGAGATCTCGTGGGAGACGCAGGCGGCGAGGTGGCCCAGGGTGGCGAGCCCCTCGCGCTCCACCGCCACCATCCGCGCCCGCTCCGCGCGATCCTCGGCCGCCTGGAGGGCGGAGCGGGCCCGGGCCCGGCCGATGAGCGCGCCGGCCGCGTCGGCGAGTCCCGAGAGGAGGCGGAGCTCGCCCTCGCCGAGCCGCGGCCCGGCGGCCCAGAGGGCCCCGACCACCGCACCCCGGTCGCGAACCGGGATGGCGATCGCGGCTCCGGCTCCGGTGCGGGCGATGCAGGCCAGGTGCGCCGGCTGCCCGGTGGCCACGGCCCGCGCCGCCAGGTCCTCCCCCTCGCCGGCCGGCGCCGGGAGCTGGACCGGCCCGCGCGGGCCGGGGCCCCGGGCGCGCGCCAGCGCCTCGAGCCCGCCGGCGCCGTCCGAGCCGAAGAGCGCCAGCCGGCTCCCCGGACACACCGTCGCCATCGCCGAGACCGCCCGGGGGATGGCGTCGTCGGTCCGATCGAGGGCGCCCTCGACCGCCGCCGCCAGCATTCCGCGAAGGGCCAGCGCCTGGTCGCGGAGGCGCCTGGAGACGTCGCGCCCCAGCACCGCGAGAAAGCCGCCGTCGACTCCCGTGAGCAGGACGCGGAGGTCTCCGAGGCCGCTCGGCAGCGCGGCCTCGCGCACCTCGGGGCCGGGCCAGGACGCCCGGACCGCGAGGCGCGCGAGCTCCGCCGACAGGTCCGCACCCGCGGTTCCCTCGAGCATGGCCGTGGCCGCGGCGTTTCCGGCGATCACGGCGCCGTCGGCGCCGAGGTGGACCAGGCCGAGGGGGATCTCGTCGGCCAGCCGCGCCAGGGGCGCCGGGACCGGAAGTGCCGCGGGTGCGGCGTCGGGTGGCACGGACGCGGGCCCGTGCAAGCCGCCTGCCTGGCGGCCCCGCCGATCCGCCGCGCCCGAGGGTGCGCCGAGGGCGCCCGCGGGGCGGCCCCGGAGCCTCCCCGTCCCCGGATCGCGGTACCCGGCGCGCGCCGTGGCCGCCGGCGGCCTGCCGGCGAAGCGCCGGTGGCGCTCGGGCGACGACCCGCGGGGTGGCGCGGACCCCTCGGCGCCAGGCGCGCGGCGCGCGGATTCCCTGCGGAAATCCCCTGACGCCAGTGGGATGACGGGCTGGCCCGTGGGTTGCTGTGGGACGCCCCGTCGAAAACGAGGGAGGGCATCCATGGCGGTCCCGGCGGTCGCGCAGCGAACGAGCGGAACTCCGATCGCGGTGGTCCACGCTCCCGACTCCCCGCTCGCGGAGCTCCAGCGGGCCTGCCGGCGCATCGCCTCCAGCGAGGCCACCGTCCTCATCAGCGGCGAGACCGGCGTGGGCAAGGAGATCGTGGCCCGCCTGATCCACGAGCGCTCGAGCCGGTCCTCCCGTCCGCTGGTGCCGGTGAACTGCGGCGCCATCCCCGAGGCGCTCCTCGAGA
>DATBLK010000169.1:0-3142 GCA_036555405.1 Anaeromyxobacteraceae bacterium | reverse complement strand
CCGCCGCGCTCGGCCGCTCCGAGCGCGGCACGCAGCGTCGGCGGAATCGAGGTGAGGGGGTTCACGAGGTGCAAGTCTCGGAAAGGGTAGGCGTTTCTAGCACGCGTTCCGGGGGAGGTCGAGCCGGAGACCCGCCCGCCTGTCGCACCCCGCCGCACACCGGTCCGTGCGGGGGCGCCACGCTCGTCTCGGCGCGGCAACGCCCGAGCCTGCATAAAGGCGCGAGCTTGGGCGTCCACCTTCGTGGCATGTTGGTTGCTCGGCTACGAGAGCGCGGCCCCGCGCCGGGGCCCTCAGCCACCACCGGAGAACACATGACGCGCGCAATCCTGTTCCTCGTCCTCCCGCTGGCCGCGGTCGGGGTCGCGGGCTGCACCACCGGCGCCACCCGGGACTGCGGTGGCTCGAGCCTCATCGTCTACTGGGCGCCGGACCCGGCGTCGAACGCGGGCTTCTACGTGCCCGGGCTCCCGGCCGCCGGCTTCGCCGCGCGCCTGGGCTGCGCGGAGGCCGGCGTCGACTCGGTGGACGTGGTCGTCGGCGGCTCCTCGGTTCCCTGCTCGGGCGGCTTCTGCCGCGGCGGGCGCTGGGCCTGCGACGTCCTGAACGGCGGCATCCAGGTGCCCCTGCCCCCGGCGCTCGGATATTCGCTCCAGGTGAACGGGTACGACCCGGTCGGCAACCTGAAGTACGCCTACCCGGCCCTGGGCGCGACGAGCGTCGACGTCCTCGACTGCTCCGACACCATCGTCGACGCCATCCCCACCGGCGTCCCGGGCCCGCTGGGGCTCGACTACGCCTTCGCGCCGGCGGCGAACTGCGCCACCGGCGGCGCCGGGACGTTCATGTGGTTCGACCTCCGCGATCTGTCCAACGTGTCGGTGGACGCGGTGACGCGCTCCACGGTGCCGAGCCCCTACGTCTTCCGCTGCGGCGACGGCACCGGCGGCACCGCGAACCCCATCCCCATCCTCGGCGGGACGTCCCTCGCCGCCGGCGTCTACCGGCTGGCGGCCATGGAGGAGGTCGTGGACAACGGCGACGGGACGAGCGCCTCCGTCCACGGGGCCTGCGCCGCCACCGACCCGGCGAGCTGGCCGATGGCCTTCGTCCACGCCGGGCCGGAGGACCTGCTCGTCGACCTCCCGCTCCTCCCCGCCGGCACGCTGACCTGCTTCCCGTAGCGCCGGCGGCGCCCTTCATTTTCGGGCGCCGAAGGGATAGAACCCGCGCCGCGTGGCGCGCATCGGGATCTTCGACTCCGGCGTCGGGGGGCTCACCGTCCAGAAGGCGGTCGTCGCCCTGGCGCCCGGCCTCGACACCGTCTACCTCGGCGACACCGCGCGCGTCCCCTACGGCACGAAGTCGCCCGAGGTGGTGACGCAGTACTCGCTGCGGAACGCGCGCTTCCTGGTCTCGCGCGGCATCGACCTCCTCGTCGTCGCCTGCAACACCGCCTCGGCGGTGGCCCTGGGCGCGCTGCGGGAGGCGCTCGACATCCCGGTGCTGGGCGTGGTGGAGCCGGGCGCGCGGGTGGCGGCGCGCCGCAGCCCGGGCGGACGGATCGGCGTCATCGGCACCCAGAGCACCGTCGCCTCCGGCGCCTACCAGGAAGCGCTGCGGGCGCTGCGGCCGGAGGCGCGCGTCACCGCCCGGGCCTGCCCGCTCTTCGTTCCGCTCGCCGAGGAGGGCTGGACCGACCCGGAGGACGAGGTGGTGCGGGCCGTGGCCCGGCGCTACCTCGCCCCGCTCCGCGAGGCGGGCGTCGACACCCTGGTCCTCGGCTGCACCCACTACCCGCTGCTCGCGGCCGCCATCGGCGGCGAGCTTCCCGGGGCGGCGCTCGTCGACAGCGCCGAGTCCGTCGCCGCCGAGGTCGCCGCCCGGTTCGAGGCGGCGGGGGCGGGCGCCGGCGCGCATCGCTTCTACGTCACCGACACGCCGGGACGATTCCTCTCCGTCGCAACCCGCTTCCTGGGGAGAGCTCCGGACTCCGCCGAGCAGGTGGACATCTGAACCGGGGCTGCGCCCCCGCCGGCGCCGCCGTGAATGTCGGGGGCGGAGCTTGAACCTGCGGGCGGGCCGGTCTTACGATCACAGGCCGATGTCCGACTCGAAGCGGATGGTCGGCGGCTTCAACCACAACGTGAAGCACCGGGGACGGGTGTTTCACGTGCAGACCGAGGACTCCGGCCTCCAGAACCCGCACATCATCACCCACCTCTTCGTGGGCGGGAACATCCTCGCCTCCAAGAAGACGAGCTACGCCGACATCGCCGGCGCCGAGAACCTGCCGCAGGTGGTGCGCGAGCTCATGGAGGAGCAGCACAAGGAGATGCTCCGCAACCTCGTGAACGGCGTCTACGACGACATCGGGGCCGCGGCCGAGGAGAGGGCGCAGCACTACCAGCCCGGAGAGCTCGGCGGCGGCGTCGCGGTCGAGGCCGACGTCGCGGCGGGCCCCGCCGGCCCGGGCGCGAGCGGTCCGGGCGCCCGGGCCGAGGCGCCCAGGGGGGGCCCGGCGCCGGCTCCCAAGGCGGGCTGGGCGCCGCCCGCCCCGGCCTGGCCCGAGGGGTCGGAGCACGGCGTCGCCGAGGACCTGATCAGCGATCGGACGCTCGACGAGGTCATCCTCTCCTACCTCGCCGAGGACCTCGGCGAGAAGAAGTGAGGCCGCGTGGCCGGCGACGCCCTCGTCCAGCTCTTCCACGTCCACAAGCAATACGCCGGCGACACGCCGGCGCTCACCGACGTCACGCTCGAGGTGGGGAAGGGGGAGTTCGCCTTCCTCACCGGGCCCTCCGGCGCCGGGAAGTCGACGCTGCTGAAGCTCATCTTCTGCGCCGAGCCGGCGACGAGCGGTCAGCTCCTGGTCTTCGGCCGCAACGTGGCGAAGATCCGGCCCTCCCACGTCCCGGGCCTGCGGCGCATGATCGGCGTCGTCTTCCAGGACTTCAAGCTGCTGCCCCACCGCACCGTGGCCGAGAACGTCGCCTTCCCGCTGGAGGTGCGCGGTCTGGCGGCCAAGGAGGTGCGCCGCAAGGTGGCGGCGACGCTCCGCTCGGTGGGGCTCGAGCTCAAGGCCGACAAGTTCCCGCTCACCCTGTCCGGCGGCGAGCAGCAGCGGGTGGCGGTGGCGCGG
>DATBLK010000130.1:0-7059 GCA_036555405.1 Anaeromyxobacteraceae bacterium | reverse complement strand
GCCGCGCCGCGCTGGCGAAGCTCCTGCCCCTGCAGCGCGAGGACTTCTCCGGCCTCTTCCGGGCCATGGGGTCGCGGCCGGTGACCATCCGCACCATCGATCCGCCGCTCCACGAGTTCCTCCCCCACGACGACGCCGGGGTGCGCGAGCTGGCCCAGGCTACCGGCAAGACAGAAGCCGTCATCCGCCACCGCATCGCCGAGCTCCACGAGGCCAACCCCATGCTCGGCCACCGGGGCTGCCGCCTGGGGATCAGCTACCCGGAGATCACCGAGATGCAGGCGCGGGCGATCTTCGAGGCGGCCTGCGACGTCGCCGCCGAGGGGATCGCGCCCCAGCCCGAGGTCATGATCCCGCTCGTCGGGGCGAAGAAGGAGCTCGACAACCAGGCACGGGTGGTCCGCGAGGTCGCCGGGCAGGTCTTCGCCGAGAGGGGGCGCAAGGTGCGGTACGCGGTGGGAACGATGATCGAGGTTCCGCGCGGCGCGCTGACCGCCGGCGAGATCGCCGAGACCGCCGAGTTCTTCTCCTTCGGCACCAACGACCTCACCCAGACCACGTTCGGCCTCTCGCGCGACGACATGCCCACGGTCCTGTCGGCCTACGTGGAGAAGGAGATCTACGACGTCGACCCGTTCGTGACCGTGGACCGCGAGGGCGTCGGCGAGCTCATGCGCCTGGCGGTGGAGCGCGGGCGCGCCACCCGGCCGGGGATGAAGATGGGCATCTGCGGCGAGCACGGCGGCGACCCGAAGTCGGTCGAGTTCTGCCACGAGATCGGGCTCGACTACGTCTCCTGCTCCCCCTTCCGCCTGCCCATCGCGCGGCTGGCGGCGGCGCAGGCGGTCCTGAAGGAGAAGGCGGCGGCGAACGCGAGGAAGGGCGGCGCGCGCCGCGCCCGGGCCAGGCTCGCAGCGAGGCGGGTCCGGGCCGCCCCGGGCCGTCGCGCGCGCAGGTGAAGGGGTTCTGCTAGACTGCCGGCCGGGGGCGCTCCGCCACGGGCGGAGCGCCCTCTTTCTTGACGGCTCGCTCCCCGGGGAGAGACTCGACGACGCCGATGACGCGGCACCACCTCGCGCCCCTCCTCGTCGCCGCCTGCGGCCTCTTTCTCGGGCTCCTGGCGCTGCCCTGGGGCGGCGCCCGCGCCGAAGGGGAGACCGCGCCGGCCGGCCCGGCGGCCGAGCAGGGCCCCGGGGAGACGCCGGTGGTGGTGGCGGCCGACGGCGACGCCGCGCCCGAGCCCGTCCCTCCCCTCGGCGAGATGGCGCTGGACGCCGCCACCGGCCGCTTCGTGGCCCCGCTCGGCGCCGGCCGGGCGACGCTGACGCTCGACCCGCACCTCCAGGAGAGGCTCCGCCGCGCCCTCGCCGACCACCGGGTCCCCTGGGGCGCGACCGTGCTCCTCGAGCCGCGCAGCGGACGCGTCCTGGCGATGGCCGAGCACTCCCAGAAGGAGCGCGGCGCCCGCGACCTCGCGCTCCGCGCCATCGGCCCGGCCGCGAGCGTCTTCAAGATCGTCACCGCCGCGGCGCTCCTGGAGCAGGGCGTGGGGCCCGACGACCCGGTCTGCTACCACGGCGGCAAGCACCGCATCGCCCCGCGCAACCTCGCCGACGACCCGCGGCGCGACCGGCGCTGCCTCACCCTCGCGGCCGCCATGGGCCACAGCGCCAACGTGGTCTTCGCCAAGCTCGCCGACCGCGGCCTCACGCCCGACCTGCTCCGGGCGGCGGCGGACCGCTGGCTCTTCAACGCCGCCATCCCGTTCGCGCGCCCGGTCGAGGTCTCCCGCGCCGAGATCCCGGCCGACCCCTTCCGGCTCGCAACCACCGCGGCCGGCTTCGGCGCGGTCCGGCTCTCCGCGCTCCACGGCGCCGTCATCGCCGCGGTCGTGGCCAACGGCGGCGTGCTCGTGCCGCCGGAGGTGGTGGACGCGGTCGAGGGGGGCGCCGCCCCGCCGCCCGGCGGCCGGCGACGCATCGTGGACGAGCGGGTGGCCGAGGCCCTGGCGCGGATGATGCGGACCACGATCACCGAGGGCACGGCGCGCAAGGTCTTCCGCCGCGACCGCTGGGCGCGCCGCTCGCCGCTGCGCGAGGTGCCGGTGGCGGGAAAGACGGGCTCGCTCGCCGACCCGCGGCCCTACCGGGACTACAGCTGGTTCGTGGGGTTCGCGCCGGCGGACGATCCCCAGGTGGCCGTGGCCGCCGTGGTCGTGAACGAGCAGCGCTGGCGCATCCGGGCGCCCTGGGTGGCCCACCACGCGCTCGAGGCCTACTTCGCCGCCCCGCCGCCGCGGCCGGTGGCCCTGCTCGGGGCGCGGAATCCACCCCTCACCCACGAGTGAGGCAGTCGAAGGCGAGCCGCCCTCTCCCCGGCTGGTACCGGGGAGAGGCCAGCCACGGCCTCAGCGCAGGTCGACGACCTTCCCGTCGGCGAAGCGCCGGATGGCCTTGAGGACCTCGATCTCGGCGAGCGGGGCGATGCCCACCAGCTGGGCGACGTCGCGCCCGCCGTCGCAGCGCGCCAGCAGGTACTTCTCCGCCGAGCTGAGGTGAAGCAGCGCGATCTCCTGGGCCGGGACGCGCAGGCGCGGCACCCGCGGCAGGAGGACCCGGAGCTCGACGGCGAGCTTGCGGCGCGCCTCGGCGAGGAGCTCGGCGCCGCCGGGAGCCGCCGGGGCCAGCTCCAGCGCCCGCGCCGCCGCCGCCTCGGCCTCGGCGGTCTTGCCGGAGGCGAGCGCCTGGCGGGCCCGCGCCAGGAGCTCGTCGGGGTCGTCCCCGACCGCGGCCGGGATCTCGGGGGCCGAGGGCTGGGTGCGGACGGCGCCGCGCCGCTGCAGGGCGTAGAGACGCTGGTAGAGGTGGAAGTCGGTGGCGTGGAGCGCGAGCCCGATCTCGTCGATGCTCTTCCCCTCGCGCGCCAGCCGGAGGAGGCGGCCGTCCACGCTCGCGGCCTCGACGCCGCGGACCGCGCCCTCCTCCACCGCGAGGGTGTCGGAGCCCGAGGGGAAGGCGGCGCGGAAGGCGGCCCAGGCGGTGACCCGGAACTCGGCCTCCTTGGCGATCTCGGCCAGCGGAACGGCGGCGTCGTCGTCGAGCGCAGGCCGCGCCTTCTCGTCGAAGGTGAAGTAGCCCGAGTCCCAGGTGAAGACGTCGAGCAGGGTCTCGCGGATCTTGATGGCCAGCGCCTCCCGGACCGCCTCGGCGGAGACCAGCCCGACCATCGTCAGCACCTTGCCGAGCCGGACCCGGGTCTCCTGCTGCGTCTCGAAGGCCTTGGCGAGCTGCTCCTCGTCGATGTGGCCGAAGTTGATGAGGAGCTGGCCCAGGTACTCGCGGGGGTCGTTGGAGGCCGCGCCCACCGCGACGCCGTCGGCCAGGGTCACGGCCTTGCGCACCGTCCCGCGCTCGCTGGCGAGCTCGCCGGTGGCGCGCCGCGCTGCGAGCAGCTCGACGAGCTCGCGCAGCGGCAGGAGGTGGAAGCTGCCCATGAGGGCGCGCACGCGCTCCGAGTGTCGCAGGGATGGACCGCTGGCGGCAAGGAACGGGACCGGATAGAAAGGCGCCGGATGATCCGCGTCGAGATCTACGGAAAGCCCGATTGTCCGCTGTGCGAGGAGGCGCGCGCGGTGGCCGACGAGCTGCAGCGCGAGCTGCCCTTCGACCTCGTGGAGGTCGACGTCACCCTCGACGCGGCGGTGGAGCGGGTGTACCGCGAGAAGGTCCCGGTGGTCTTCGTCGACGGCCGGCGCGCCGCCGAGGGCCGCGTCCCGGCGGCCCGCGAGCTCCGCAAGCGCATCGAGCGGGCCCTGCGGCTGGCCGAGGGCTCGGAGAAGGGGGAGACCACGCCCATCCCGCCGCGCACCCTGCGGGCGGTGAAGACGGCCTTCGCGGCCGTCGCCTTCGCGGCCCTCCCGGCGGTCTTCGGCGCGAGGGCCTGGGACGTCTGGGTCGCGCGGCCCCGCCTCGCCGAGGAGGCCTTCGACATCGCCCGCGTCGACGCCCCGGCGCCCGACTTCCGGCACCAGACCGCCGACGGCCAGACCTTCTCGCTCTCGGCACACCGCGGAAAGGTGCTGTTCGTGAACTTCTGGGCCACCTGGTGCCCGCCGTGCCGCGACGAGCTCCCCTCGATGCTGGCGCTGGGCCGGGAGATCGAGGCCCGCCACCCCGGCCGCTTCAAGATGGTCGCGATCTCCGTCGACGACGGCTGGGAGGTGGTCCGCGAGTTCTTCGGCGGGACGCCGCCGCCGGGCCTCACCGTCACGCTCGACACCGACCAGCTCACCACCCGGGCCTGGTACTGCGTGGCGCGGGGCGCCTGCCCCGAGACCTACAAGTTCCCCGAGAGCTACATCGTCGACAAGACCGGCCGCCTCGTCGCCTACGTCGTGGGCCCGCGGAACTGGTCCGATCCAACGGCGCGGCGGATCATCGAGCGGCTCATCGACGGCTGACGGGAAGAATCCCTGTCATCCTAGATGCTTGAGGACCTTTTGACGCGATGCGTCTAGCCCTCTGGATCGAGGGCGAGAGGCGCCTGCCCACCCGTTTTGCCTTGAAGGATTTTTCCGCCGTGGCGTATAACCGCGCGAGAAAGGAAGCCTTTTCGAACGAAGCGGCGGCTGCGGAGGGCGCTTGGCGGCGGGTGCGCGCGGAATCCCGGTGGTGGTCATGGGGCTCGGCCACGTGGGGCAGGCCATCGCCCGCGCGGCCCTGGGCACGCCCGACCTCCGGGTCGTCGGCGCCATCGACCCTCGGCACGCCGGGCGGCTGCTCGCGGACGTCCTCGGCGGAGCGGCGCCCCGCCTCTCGGTCGAGGCCGAGCCGGGGAGGGCGATCCAGGGCGCGCGCGGCGGCGTCCTCCTCCACGCCACCACCAGCGACCTCGACGAGGCCGAGCCGCAGATCGCCCGGGCGGTGAAGGGCGGGCTGGCGGTGGTGTCCACCTGCGAGGAGCTCGCCTACCCTTGGCTCTCCCACGCGCCGCTGGCCGAGCGGCTCGACCGGCTGGCCGAGTCGCGCGACGTGGCCGTCGTCGGGCTCGGCGTGAATCCCGGCTTCGCGATGGATCGGCTCCCCGCGTTCCTCTCCCAGGTCACCGGGCCGGTGCGGGCGGTGCGCGCCACGCGCGTCGTCGACGCCGCCGGGCGGCGCGAGGCGCTCCGCCGCAAGGTGGGGGTGGGCATGGAGCCGGCGGCCTTCGACGCCGCCGCCGAGGCCGGCGAGGTGGGCCACGTCGGCCTGGCGCAGTCGGCGGCGCTCGCGGCCCTGGGCTGCGGCTTCGAGGTGGACGAGGTGGAGGAGACCATCGACCCGGTGCTGGCCGAGCGCGACCTGGCGGGTCCGGCGCCGGTGCCGGCGGGTCGCGTCGCCGGCGTCCGACAGGTCGCGGTGGGGCTCGTCGAGGGGGAGGAGCGGGTGCGGCTCCAGCTCACCATCGCGGTGGGCGCGGACCCGTGCGACGAGGTCGACCTCGACGCGGCGCCTCCGCTCCGGGTCCGCGTGCCCGGCGGGATCCCCGGCGACGAGGCCACCGCCTGGGCGGCGGTCAATGCCGCGGCGCCGGTGACGCTGCTCCGCGGCCTGGTCACCGTGCTGGACCTGCCCGCGGGCAGGTGAAGGGGGAACGCATGCTGGATCGGTCGCTGGTGGGGCGGGAGAGCGAGCCGGGCGTCGTCGAGGTGGAGCGCGGCATGATCCGGCGCTTCGCCGAGGCCCTCGGCGACCCGAACCCCATCTACGTCGACGAGGCTGCGGCCCGCGCCGCCGGCTACCCGACCCTGGTGGCGCCTCCGACCTTCCCCTCCGCCCTGTCGATGAACGAGCGCTTCCGCCAGTCGCTCGACCTCGGCACGCGGCTCCTGCTCCACAGCGAGCAGCACATCGAGTACGGGCGGCCGGTGGTGGCCGGAGACCGGCTCACGCTCCGCTCGCGGGTCGCCGACGTGCAGGAGCGGGCCGGGGCCAGCGGGCCCATGGACGTGCTGGTGCTCGAGGACGAGGCCCGCGACCCGCAGGGCGCGCTGGTGTTCCGCTCGCGCGCCACGCTGGTGCTGCGGCGCGGATAGGGGATGGGGATGGTACTCCTCGCTCGGCAGCTGTACTTCGAGGCGGTGAAGGTCGGGGACGAGATCCCCCCGCTGGTGAAGCCCCCGGTCGACCGGGTGCAGATCGCGCGCTACGCCGGGGCGAGCGGCGACTACAACCCGCTCTGCGTCGACGAGCAGTTCGCGAAGAGCGCCGGCTTCCCGTCCGCGCTGGCGCACGGGATGATCGGGATGGGGTTCCTCGCGGAGCTCGCGGCCGACTGGCTCCGCGGCGCGCGGCTCCGCCGCTTCCAGGCCAGGTTCGTGAAGATCGTGTGGCCCGGCGACGTGCTCACCGCCCGCGGGCGCGTCGTCGACCGGCGCTTCGAGGGGAGCGGCGCCTACGCCGTGGACATCGAGGTCTGGGCCGAGAACCAGCGCGGGGAGCTGGTGGTGCGGGGACTCGTCACCGCACAGCTCTACTACAGCGCCGAGGACGAGAGCCGCCAGCGCGCCGGGCAGCCGCCGCTCGTGGTCACCCTCGAGGAGGAGGAGGCCCGCCTGGCGAAGCTCTCGCGCGCCCAGCCGCCGCGCCGCCCCGAGCCGCCGCGCCCCGGCCTGCCGCCGGGCGCGCGCCCGCCCTTCCAGGCGCCGCTCCCGGCGCGTCCACCTCCCGCGCCGCCGCGCCCCGCTCCGGCGCCGGCCCGGGCCGCCCCGCCGAAGGCCAAGGCGAAGGCCTCGGCCCGGAAGGCCGCCCGCCCCAAGGCGCGGCCGCGGCCGGCGCGGCGGCCGCCGCGAAGGCCGGCGCGGAAGGTCCGCCGCGGCAGCCGGCCCGTCCGGAAGGCCGCGGGAAGGCGGCGCAGGTAGGCCGTGGCCGCGGCGCTCGCGCTCCTCCTCGCCGCGCCCGGCGCGGAGACGCGGCTCGCCGAGGCGCTGCGCGCCGGCGAGGCCGCCTGGGCGGCGCGGGCCGACGCCGCGCGGCTGGCCGAGGCGCGCGACCGCTTCGCCGAGGCGGCGGCGCTGGCCCC
>DATBLK010000237.1:0-8927 GCA_036555405.1 Anaeromyxobacteraceae bacterium | reverse complement strand
AGCCGCCTGTGCAGCTTCTTCGACACCTGCTCCCTCTGCTCCGGCGTGAGGACGCCGTGCACCTCGGCGAGGCCGTCGGCGGCGTGACGGGCGAAGGCGCGCCACGCCTCGGCGCGCTCGTCGATCAGGGCGTGCACCCTGGCGACGTCGGGGGTCGCGGCGTCCCACTGCGCCACCAGCTCCTTCGCCCCCTCGCGGCCGCGGTGCAGCCCGCGCGCCTCGGTCGCGATCCGCTCCTTCACCGCCAGGATGCGGGCCCGCTGCTCGGGCGTGGCCTTGAGGTCGTCGAGCACGTCCTCGACGTGGGAGGTGAAGGCCTGCTCCATGCGAGCCGGGTCGCGGCCGTGTCCGCAGCGCCCGTGGCAGCCGGAGAGCGCCAGGGTGCCTCCCGCGACCGCGACCAGCGCCAGTGTTCCCAGGGTCCTCGTCATCCGTGTCTCCTCTCGCGTCCGGGCGCCGTCCGCCGGCGCCACGCAGGCAGGATGCGGCGCGGCGGTTGCCGCAGCTTGTTCGCGGCGTGAAGAAAGGTTAAGAGGCCGCCCGCGGTGAGCCTCCTCGTCGCCAGCGGCCTCTCCCTCGCCCACGGGCGGCGGGTGCTCCTCTCCGGCGCCACCTTCTCGGTGGGACCGCGCGACCGCATCGGCCTGGTGGGCGCGAACGGCACCGGCAAGAGCTCGCTCCTCCGGATCCTCGCCGGGGAGCTGGCGCCCGACGCCGGCCGCCTCGCCTGGCGCCGCGGGGCCCGGGCCGGCCACCTGCCGCAGGACCTGGCCTCCCTTCCCGAAGGGCCGCTTCTCGAGGTCGTCCTCGCCTCCGTGCCCGGGCGAGCCGAGGTGGAGGCGCGGCTCGGCGCCTGCGAGACGGCCCTGGCGGCGGCGCGCGAGACGGAGGAGCAGCTCGAGCTCTCCGGGGCGCTCGCCGACCTTCGCGAGGAGCTGGAGCACTTCGAGGAGCACCACGGCCGGCGCCGGGCCGAGCGCATCCTCGCCGGCCTGGGCTTCGGCCCGGGGGACCTCCGTCGCCCCGCGGGGGAGCTGTCCGGCGGATGGCGGATGCGCGCGGCGCTCGCCGGCCTCCTCCTGACCGACCCGGACCTCCTGCTCCTCGACGAGCCCACGAACCACCTGGACGTCCCCACCCTCGCCTGGCTCGACGGCTTCCTCCGCGACTCGCGCCGGGCCCTGGTCCTCGTCAGCCACGACCGCGAGTTCCTGAACCGCCAGGTGGCCCGGATCCTGTCGCTGGAGCCCGAGGGGCTGCGGAGCTGGGCCGGGAGCTACGACGACTACCGGCGCCAGCGGGCCCAGGAGGCCGAGCGGCTCGAGGCCCGCGCCGCCCGCGTCGAGGCCCGCCGCGCCCAGCTCCAGGCCTTCGTGGACCGCTTCGGCGCCAAGGCGAGCAAGGCCTCGCAGGCGCGGAGCAAGGAGAAGATGCTGGGGCGCCTGGAGGAGGTGGCGGTCCGGGAGGAGCGCGCCCGGGTCCGCTTCCGCTTCGCCGGGGCGCCGCGCTCCGGCCGCGAGGTGCTGCGCCTGGAGCGCCTGGACAAGGCCTTCGGGCCGCGGGTGGTCTACCGCGGGCTCGACGCCGCCGTCCTCCGCGGCGAGCGCGTCGGGGTCATCGGCGCCAACGGCGCCGGGAAGTCCACGCTCCTGCGCCTCGTCGCCGGCGAGCTCGCCCCCGACGCCGGGCGGGTGGTGCTCGGCCACCTGGTCTCCCTCGCCTACTACGCCCAGCACCACGTCGAGGGGGGCGGGGCCGGAGGGGCGATCGACCCGCGCCTCGCGCCCATCGACCCGCGGCGCACGGTCCTCGAGACGTTGCAGGAGGCCTTTCCCGAGCGCGGCGAGGCGGAGCTCCGCGCCGGCGCCGGCGCCTTCCTGTTCTCCGGCGACGACGTCGAGAAGCCCGTCGGCGTCCTCTCCGGGGGCGAGCGCGCGCGCGTGGCGCTGGCGCGGGTGCTCCTCGCGCCCGCGAACCTCCTGCTCCTCGACGAGCCCACGAACCACCTCGACATCGGGTCGGCGGAGGCCCTCATCGACGCGCTGGAGGGCTTCCCGGGGACGATGCTCTTCGTCTCCCACGACCGGAGCTTCCTGAACCGGCTGGCGACGCGGACCTGGGAGGTGCGCGGCGGGGGCGTCGCCGACGCGCCCGGGAACCTCGACGACTGGCTCTACCACCCGCGCGCCCTGGCGGCCTCCGCCGGGGTCGCCGGGGAGGCGCCGCCGGACGCCGGCCGGACGGCGCCGGGCGGCTCGCCGGAGCGGCAGCGCCGCCGCGCCGAGGCCGAGGCGCGCAACGCGCGGTCCCGCCGGGAGCGGCCCCTGCGCGAGGAGATCGCGCGGCTCGAGGCCCGCATCGACGAGCTCGAGCGGGCCCGGGGCGAGGCCGAGGCCGCGCTCGCCGAGCCCGGGCTGTACGAGGATTTCGCGCGCGCCCGACCCCACGTCGAGGCGCGGGCGGCGGCCGATGCGGCCCTGCCCGGGCTCTACCAGCGCTGGGAGGCGGCGCAGCGCGAGCTCCAGGAGGACTCCGGGGACTGACGCCGCGGCGCGTCACCCTCCCTCTTGCCCGGGCGCGGCTCGCCGGGCGCCGTTACAAAGGCGCATCGCGGCACCCCGGCCCGGGAGGGGGCCCGGGGCGGAGGCGGACGTGCTCGACGGCCTCGGCTACCTCCAGGAGCGCGCCACCGGCGCCTGCGCCCCCGCCGACCTGCGGGACGCCCAGGGCCGCGTCATCCAGTACCTTAGGCTCTCGCTCACCGACCGGTGCAACTTCCGCTGCGGCTACTGCTCGGTCTCGGACTACGAGGACGGCGACCGCATCCTCTCGCGCGCCGAGATCCGCCGGCTGGCCCGGGTCTTCGCCGGGCTGGGCGTGCGGCGGGTGCGGCTCACCGGGGGCGAGCCGACGCTGCGGCGCGAGGTGGTGGAGATCGCGGCCGACGTCCGCGAGACGCCCGGGATCGCCGAGGTGGCGCTCACCACCAACGGCCACCGGCTCGCCGAGCTCGCCCGGCCGCTCCGGCAGGCGGGGGTGCGCTCGCTCAACGTCTCCCTCGACACCCTGGACGCCGACCGCCTGCTGCGCGTCAGCGGCCGCGGCGCCCGGCTCGCCGAGGTGCTCGCCGGCGTCGACGCCGCCGCCGCCGAGTCCTTCCCCTCGCTGAAGCTGAACGCCGTGGTCATGGGCGGGATCAACGAGGACGAGCTCGGCGACCTCGTGCGTTTCGCCTGGGGGCGAGGGGCCGTGCCCCGCTTCATCGAGCTCATGCCCTTCGGCGACGGTGCGCCGGTCCCCACCGCGGAGGTGAAGCGGCTCCTCGGCCTCCAGGGCGTGCCGCTCGCGCCCGACCCGGCGCGCGGCTGGGGGCCCGCCCACTACATGCGCGGCGACGGGGGGCTGGTGGGCTTCATCGGCGCCATCACCGAGAACTTCTGCGAGCGCTGCAACCGGGCGCGGCTCACCGCCGACGGCGGCTTCCAGGCCTGCCTCGGCGGCCGCGACCGCGTCTCGCTGCGCGACCTCCTGCGCGCCGGCGCCGCGGACGAGGTCCTCGCCGACGCCGTCCGCGGCGCGCTCGGCCGCAAGGACCCGCGCCACCGCATGGACGACGCCGGAGCGCGCCTGGTCACGCTGCCGATGATGGGGATCGGCGGGTGACCGCCGGGACGCTTACCAGGGCTCGCGCATGTTGATGAAGGCCTGCGGGTAGCCCCAGTCGGGCTGCGAGGCGCGGTCGAGCTCCGCGACCTCCTCGGGCGAGAGCCGGAGCTCGGCGGCGCGCAGGTTGTCCTCGAGCTGGGCCTCGGTGCGGGCGCCCACCAGGACGGAGGTGGCCTCGGGCTTGGCCAGGAGCCAGGCTATCGAGACCTGGGCCGGGGTGGCGCCGCGGCGCCCGGCGACGGCCCGCACCGCCTCCACCACCGCCCAGCCGCGGTCGTCGTCGAACTGCCGGTAGGAGTCGCGCCAGGTTGCGAGGCGGGCGCCGGCGGGAGGCGCCTCGCCGCGCCGGTACTTCCCGGATAGGAAGCCGCGGGCCAGGGGGCTCCACACCAGCAGCCCCAGCCCGAAGGCCCGCGACGCCGGAACGAGCTCTCGCTCGGCGCCTCGCTCCAGGAGCGACCACTGGAGCTGCACCGAGGCGAAGCGCTCCAGCCCCCGACGCTCCGAGACCCAGAGCGCCTCCACCAGCCGGTAGCCGGCGTAGTTGGAGCAGCCGAGGTAGCGGATCTTCCCCTGGCGCACCAGGTCGTCGAGCGCCGAGAGCGTCTCCTCGAGGGGCACCGAGCGGTCCTGCATGTGGACCTGGTAGAGGTCGAGGTGGTCGGTGCGGAGCCGCCGCAGCGAATCCTCGCAGGCGCGGAGGATGGCCTTGCGCGAGAGGCCGTGGTCGTGGGGCGCGGCGGCGTCGACGGCGCCGCGGGTCGGGAAGCGGCACTTCGTCGCCAGCACCACGCGGTGCCGCTTCCCCTCGAGCCAGCGGCCCAGCGCCTCCTCCGACTGCCCCTCGGAGTAGACGTTGGCGGTGTCGACGGTGTCCATCCCGGCGTCGAGGGCGCGGTCGAGGATGCGGCGCGCCTCGGCCTCGGTCGAGGTCACCCCCTTCATGAAGCCAGGGGCGTCACCCAGCGTCATCGCCCCGAAGGCCAGGCGCGACACGGCGAGGCCGGAGCGGCCCAGCGTGCGGTGTTCCATGGAGGGGGAGCCTACCGGCGCGCGCCCCGGGGCGCCAGACGGCCGCGCCCTCCCCCGCGGGCGCGGGGGAGGGCGGGGGTCACTGCTAGTTCTTGACCTGTGCCTGGGCCTTCTCGGCCTTCTTGCCCTTGGCGTCGGCCTTGGCGACGGCCGCCTTCTTCTCGGTGCTGGCGGTCTTGGGCGCCTGATCGCCGCACGGGAGGGCGGGCGCGGCGAAGGCGACGAGCGCCAGCGCGGCTACGATGCGAGCTACGAGCTTCATGGCGAGCTCCTTCCGGGGCGCGATGGCGCCTCCGCCGATCACCTTGGCGGCCTGGCCCCCGGGCTGCAAGCCAGGTTCGGGGGCCAACGTTCGCTTTCCGGGCGCCTCATGGCGCTGCCCAGTTGACGTGAGCCCCGAACCCGTGGCCGAGCCCGAGCCCGGCGGCTTCGGGCGCGGGCACGGGCGCGGGCTCGTTCACGGGACCAGGCCAAACGAGGGGCGCCGTGATCATCAGTACAGGCCCAGCGCCAGCCGCGCCGCCTCGCTCATCCGGGTCTGGTCCCAGGGCGGATCGAAGACCAGGGTCACGGCCGCCTCCTTCACGCCGGGGAGCCCCTCCACCTTGCGCTTCACGTCGTCGACGATCATGGGCCCGACGCCGCAGCCGGGCGCGGTGAGCGTCATGTCCACGAGGACCCGGTGGCCGCCTTCGGGGAGGGGCTCGGAGCCGACCCGGTAGATGAGCCCGAGGTCGACGATGTTGGCGGGAATCTCCGGGTCGTAGACGGTGCGGAGCTCGTCCCACACCTTGGACTCGTCGTAGGGGCCCTCCTGCCGCCGCGACCTGTCGGCCGCGGCCTTCCTCGCCAGCTCGACGTAGGAGGGCCCCAGGGCGTCGGCGTCGGCGGCGGCGATCCGCGCCAGACCCCCTCGCTCGGTCATCACCGTGAAGTTCCCGTCGAGCACCTGCTGGACGATGACGAACGCTCCGGGCTCGAGCCGGAGCTGGAAGCCGGTCGGGATCTGCGTCGCCTCCAGGGCGCGGGTCAGGGGCACCGGCTCGCGGCGGAAGTCCATGCCTACTCCGTGGTGGCGACGCGGGCGTCGCCGTGGAGCGCGTTCCGGAGGGCGTGCCAGGCGAGGCTGGCGCACTTCACGCGCATGGGGAACTGGAAGACGCCGGAGAGTGCGGCCAGCTTGCCGACCGCGGCCGGATCGGCCTTCTCCGGTCCCCCGGTGACCAGGTCGTGGACCGCCTCGTAGAGGCGGTCCGCCTCGGCCACGGTCTTCCCCTTCACCGCGCCGGTGAGGAGCGAGGCCGAGGCCTTGGAGATGGCGCAGCCCGCGCCCTCGAAGGAGACGTCGGCGATTCGCTCGCCGTCGAGCTTGACCCAGAGCCGGTAGTGGTCGCCGCACAGCGGGTTCAGCCCCTCCGCCTCCCGGTCGGCCCCCTCCATGCGGCGGAAGTTCCGCGGCTTCCGGCCGTGGTCGAGGATGACCTCCTGGTAGAGGTCCTCGAGCTCGCTCATCCGAACATCCTCCGGACCTTCTCCAGCCCCTCGCCCAGGGCGTCGAGCTCGGCGAGGGTGGTGTAGAGCCCGAGCGAGGCGCGGGCGGTGGCGGCGACGCCGAATCGCTGCATGAGCGGCTGGGCGCAGTGGTGGCCGGTGCGGATCGCGATCCCCTCGCGGTCGAGGACCGTGCCGACGTCGTGGGGGTGCACGTCGCCGACGAGGAAGGAGAGGACGCCGGCCTTCTCGGGCGCCGTGCCCACCAGGCGCGCCCCCGGGACCCGCAGGATGCGCTCGGCGCCGTGGGCCAGCAGGCGCCGCTCGTGCTCCGCCGCCCCGGCGAGGTCGAGGGAAGAGATCCAGTCGACGGCCGCGCCCAGCCCCACCGCGCCGGCGATGTTGGGCGTGCCGGCCTCGAACTTGTAGGGGACCTCGTTGAAGACGGTCTTCTCGAAGGTGACCGAGAGGATCATGTCTCCGCCGCCCTGCCAGGGCGGCATGGCCTCGAGGTGCTCGCGCTTGCCCCACAGCGCCCCGATGCCGGTGGGGCCGTAGGCCTTGTGGCCGCTGAAGGCGTAGAAGTCGCAGCCCAGCGCGCGGACGTCGACGGGGCCGTGGGGCGCGCCCTGGGCCCCGTCCACCACCACCGGCACCCCGCGGGCCCGCGCCATCTCGCAGATGTGCGCCACCGGGTTCACCGTGCCCAGGGCGTTGGAGACGTGGGCGACGGCCAGGAGGCGGGTCCGGGGCCCGAGCCGCCGCTCGAGCTCGTCGAGCCGGAGCACGCCGCGGTCGTCCACCGGCGCGACGACGAGGCGCGCCCGCTTCTCCTCGGCGAGCATCTGCCAGGGAACGATGTTGGAGTGGTGCTCCATCTCGGTGAGCAGGATCTCGTCCCCCGCCGAGACGCGCTGCCGCCCGAAGGTGAAGGCGACGAGGTTCAGCGCCTCGGTCGTGCCGCGGACGAAGACCACCTCCCGCGGCGAATCGGCGCCCAGGTAGCGCGCCACCTTCTCGCGCGCCCCCTCGTAGGCGGCGGTGGCCCGCTCGGAGAGCAGGTGGACCGCCCGGTGCACGTTGGCGTTGTCCTCGAGGTAGAAGCGCGTCTCCGCCTCGACGACGGCGCGCGGCTTCTGGGCGGTGGCGGCGGTGTCGAGGTAGACGAGGGGCCGGCCCCGAACCCGCTGCTCGAGGATGGGGAACTCGCGCCGCAGCCGCGCGACGTCGTAGGGAGCGGGCGCGGTCCGCTGCATCTCGCTGGCCGCCCTCATGCCGCCTCCGCCAGGAGCTCGCCTCCGGGGAGGCGGGCGGTGACGAGCCGCCGGACGCCGGCGCGCAGCGGCGCCGGGATCCGCTCCACCATCTCCGCGGCGAAGGCCCAGGTGAGCAGGGCCCGGGCCGCGGCCCGCCCCAGGCCGCGCGTGCGCAGGTAGAAGAGCGCGTCCTCGTCGAGCTGGCCCACGGTGCCGCCGTGGGAGCACTTCACGTCGTCGGCCAGGATCTCGAGCTGCGGGCGGGTGTCGACGGTGGCGTCGTCGGAGAGGAGCAGCGTCGACGACACCTGGCCGGCGTCGGTCTTCTGCGCGTCCGGGCGGACGACGATCCGGCCGGCGAAGACCCCCCGCGACCGGCCGTCGAGAATCCCCTTGAAGAGCTCGCGGCTCGTGCCCCGCGGCACGGCGTGGTCCACGAGGACGAAGTGGTCGTGGAGCTGGGAGCCGGAGGCCACCGAGAGGCCGTCGAGGTGATTCTCCGCCTCCTCGCCGGCCAGGAGGACGCGCGCCTCCACCCGGGCGAGACGGGCGCCGAGCGCCAGGGAGCGCCCCGCGAACCGGCTCCGCGCCGCCTGGGAGACGCCGAGCAGCCCGAGGTGGAAGGCCTCCGGGGCCTCGCGCTGCACGCGGAGGAGCTCCACCTCGGCTCCCTCGGCCACCGCGAACTCGGTCCGGCCGACGACGAGCCCGCCCCCCTCGCCGGCCCAGGTCTCGACCACGGTGGCGCGCGCCCCCCGGCCGGCCACGACCAGGGCCCGCGGGAAGGCGGCGGCCGGCGCCGGGCCCGGAATGGCGGCGAAGACGACGTGCACCGGGGCGGAGGCGGCGGCGCCGTCCGGCAGGTGGAGGAGGACGAGGTCCTCGAGGCAGGCGTCGGCGATCGCGGCCAGGGCGCTGCCGGCGAAGGAGCCGGTCCGGGAGAGGTGGGCCTCGAGGAGCGCCGGCCGCTCGCGGAGCGCCGCGGCCAGGTCGCCGGCGAAGGCTCCCGCGGGGAGGCCGGCGAGGTCGGTGAGGTCCGGGTCGAGCCGCCCGTTCGCCACGACCAGGCGAGGGGCCGGCGGGAGGCCGCCGAGCCGGCCGGCCGCGGCGGCGTCGAGACGGACCGCCGGCGCCGCCCGGAGCTCCAGCGCCGCCAGCGGCGCCAGGCTGGTGTAGCGCCAGTCCTCGTGGCGCACCGTGGGAAGCCCGAGCCGCGCCAGGTCGTCGGCCCCCTGGCGGCGCAGCGCCGCCAGGAAGGCGGGAGCGGAGGGCAGGGGCCGCTCCGAGAGGCGCAGCAGGCTTTCATCGGCTCGGGTCAAGACGCCCCCGCCGCGGCGCGGCCGGCATCGGCGCCGTAGCCGCCCTTCTCCAGCTCCAGGGCCAGCTCGGGCCCGCCGCTGCGCACGATGCGGCCCTCGGCCATGACGTGGACCCGGTCGGGCCGGACGTGATCGAGGAGCCGCTGGTAGTGGGTGACGAGGA
>DATBLK010000114.1:0-11694 GCA_036555405.1 Anaeromyxobacteraceae bacterium | reverse complement strand
ATCGGCTTCTTCGGGAAGACCTCCGCCCAGGGCGACTTCGTGCGCCTGGGCGTCGCCGACGAGCAGGCGCAGAAGCTGGCGCGCTGGCTCGAGGAGGCGAGCGAGGCCTGCCACCGCGCCGGCGCGGCGCTCCCGGCGCGGCCGCTGCGCTTCGCCTTCCGGCCCGCGGGCGCGGCCCGGCTCCAGATCGGCGCCCTTCTGGCCAGCGCCGACAAGGTGGGCCGGACCTTCCCCCTCGCGGTCTTCACCGCCGTCGACGGGCCGGAGCTGGCGCAGGGCTTCCCGGCGCTTCCGGCCGCGGCCCGGACCTTCCTGGGCGCGGTCGAGGCCCTCCTCGCCGACGGGATCGCCCTCCCGGCCGGGGAGCTGGCCGATCGGGTGCGGCGGCTCGTCCCGCCGCCGCCGGCGGCCCTCGCCGAGGCGCAGGCGGCTGCCAGGGTGGAGGTCGAGGGCGAGGAGGCGCAGGCCTTCTTCGGGAGGCTCCTCGGGGACCCGGCCCGGGGGGAGCGCCACTACGCCCTGCGGACGCTGCTCCTCGCCTGCGAGAAGGTGCGGGGCCGCGAGCCGACGCGGGCCGAGGTCGTGCTCGACGCGCCGCTGGAGGGGCCCGGCGACGCCCACGCCTGGCTGGAGCTGGCGCGCCGGGCGCTCGGCTGGCCGGCGCCGCCCCCGTTCTTCTGGCGCGAGGGGCCCGCCGGGCGGCTCCTGCTCCCCCTCGGCGCGCCGCCGGGGGCGGTGCTGCCGGCCTTCGCCGAGCCGCCGCGCGACAACCCGAAGATCTGGCCCCTGCGCACGGCCCAGGCCTCGGCCGTCGAGGCGTCGCGCAAGGCGCTCGGGGCCAAGGCGGCGGTCATCGACCGGCCCGGCGCGACGGTGGGCGAGCTGCTCGCGGCCCTGTCCCGATGAGGTGGACCCCGTGCCCGTGACCTACGAACAGATCCGCGACCGCGCCAAGGCCTGGACGGCTTCCATCCCCGGCGCCTCGCCGGCCGGGGCCCCGGCCAAGTTCGACCCCGAGTACCAGGCGGTCGCGAACGAGGTCGCGAAGCTCGACATGCCCTCGGGCGGCGCGGTGAACTGGAAGCTGGTCAACGAGAAGGCCGGCGCCATCCTGGCGGCGAAGTCCAAGGACCTGGTCATCGCCTCCTGCCTCGCCCACGGGCTCCACGTCACCGGCGGTCTCGCCGGGCTGACGAGCGGCTGCGTCCTGCTGGTCGAGCTCATGCAGCAGTTCTGGGACACCGCCTTCCCCGACGTGAAGCGGCTGCGGGGTCGGGCCAACGCGCTCCAGTGGTTCGCGGAGAAGACCACGGCGGCGCTGGCCCAGCCGCCGGGGAAGGTCTCGCCGGAGGAGGCCGAGGCGCTCGAGGCCGCCGCGGTCCAGCTCGCGAACCTGACGCGCGAGAAGCTGCAGGACCTCGCGCCCGCCTTCGGGGCCATCCTCGAGGTCGTGGGGCGGGTCAAGGAGGAATCGGCGCCGCCGCCGCCGGCCCCCCAGGCGCCTCCCGCGCCGGCGCAGCCCGAGGCGCCCGCGGGCGCGCCCGGCGCCGCGCCTGCCGCCGGTGGAGCGCCGGCGGAGGTGGCCCCGCCCGCCGAGGGCGAGGACCTCACCGCCTACCTGCGCGCCACCGGCGCGGCCCTCATCGCCGCCGCCCACCGGCTCCGGACGGCCGACCGCGCCGACCCGATCGCCTACCGGGTGCTGCGCACCGGGGTGTGGCTCGGGGTCGCGGGAGAGCCGCCCGCCGAGGGCGGGCGCACCTTCGTCCCCCCTCCCGTCGCCCGGGACGCCCTGCTGGAGGCCCTCCAGGGGCAGCGGTGGGCCGAGCTCATCGAGGGCGCGGAGAGCGCCGCGGGCGAGGACCCGCTCTGGCTCGACCCGCACCGCATGACCTGGCAGGCGCTCGGCGCCCTGGGCCCGGCCCACGAGAAGGCGCGGGCGGCCGTGGTCGCGGAGGTGCGGACGTTCACCGGCCGCCTCCCGGGCCTCGCCTCGCTCGCCTTCTCCGACGGCTCGCCGCTCGCCGATCCCGCCACCCGCGCCTGGCTGGAGGAGGCGGCGGGCGCGTCGGCGCCGGCGGGCGCCCGGCCGGCGGCCGGCGGCCTGGACGAGGCCGCCGCTGCGGCGCTGGCCCGGGCGAAGGAGCTCTTCGGGGCCGGCCCGTCGGCGGAGGCCCTTCACGCCGCGCGCGAGGTGGCCGCCGGGGGCCGCAGCGAGCGCGAGCGCTTCCTGCTCCGGCTCGAGGTCGCCCGGCTCTACGTGGCGTCCGGGCTCCAGCCGCTCGCGCTGGCGAGCTTCCAGGAGCTGGCGCGCGAGGCGCAGGAGCGGGGCCTCGACGCCTGGGAGCCCGGTCTGGCCGCCGAGGCTCTCCGGGGTCTCGTCGCCACCGCCCGCGCGGTGGGCGATGACCCCAGAGGGGGCCCCCCCGATCTCGCGACGTCCTATCGAAGGCTTTGCCGTCTCGATCCAGCAGCAGCATATGAGGTATGGCCATGAGCTGCGGCGGCTTCGCGCAGCCGTGACGTCCATTCCGGGAGAGGTGCACAATGGCGAACAAGGACCAGTCGGTCGCGCCCAAGGAGCGGGTCAACATCGTCTACAAGTCGTCGACGGGTGACGCCCAGGAGGAGGTCGAGCTTCCGCTCAAGATCCTCATGGTCGGCGACTACACCGGGAAGCCGGACGACACACCCATGGAGGAGCGCAAGCCCATCAACATCGACAAGGACAACTTCAACGAGGTGATGGCGGCGCAGAAGCTGTCGGCCACCGTGGCGGTGCCCGACAAGCTCTCCGGCGAGAAGGACGCCTCGCTGAGCATGGAGCTGAAGTTCAAGAGCCTCTCCGACTTCGGCCCCGAGGGGATCGTGAGCCAGGTGCCGGAGCTGAAGAAGCTGCTCGAGCTCCGCCAGGCGCTCACCGCCCTCAAGGGCCCGCTCGGGAACATCCCCGCCTTCCGGAAGAAGATCCAGGCGATGCTCGGCGACGACGCCTCGCGCAAGAAGCTCATGGAGGAGCTGGGGCTGAAGGAGTAACCCCGGTCCAGGGAGATCACGTACATGGCAGACACCGAGAAGAAGGCCGAGGCGCAGGCCCCGGCCGCCGAGGCGGGCTCGCTGCTCGACAGCCTGCTCGCCGAGACGCGGATCAAGCCCGCCGACGAGGCCTACGGCATCGCCAAGCGCGGCGTCGCCGCGTTCATCGCCGAGATGCTGGCGCCGCAGAAGGCGGCCGAGAAGGTGGACAAGTCGAGCGTCGACGCGATGGTCGCCGAGCTCGACAAGAAGCTCTCGGCGCAGGTGAACGAGGTCCTGCACCACCCCGACGTCCAGAAGCTGGAGTCGGCCTGGCGGTCGCTGCGCTTCGTCGTCGAGAAGGTCGACTTCCGCGAGAACATCCGGATGGAGGTGCTCTCCGTCGACAAGGAGACGCTGGCCTCGGACCTCGAGGACTCGCCCGACCTCACGAAGTCCGGCTTCTACCGCATCGTCTACTCCAACGAGTACGGCGTCTTCGGCGGCAAGCCCTTCGGCGTGATGAACATGAACTACGACTTCTCGCCCGGGCCGCAGGACGTGGAGATGCTGCGCAAGCTCGCGGCGGTGGCCTCGATGGCCCACTGTCCGGTGGTGGCCAACGCCAGCCCGCAGTTCTTCGGCGACGACAGCTTCAAGAACCTGCCGACGCTCAAGGACCTGAAGTCGCTCTTCGAGGGGCCGCAGTACGCCCGCTGGAACGGCTTCCGCGACAGCGAGGACGCGCGCTACGTCGGCCTGGCGATGCCGCGCTTCCTGCTGCGCGTGCCCTACGGCGAGAAGACCATCCCGGTGAAGGCCTTCAACTTCAACGAGGACGTCGTCGACCACCACGAGCGCTACCTGTGGGGCTACGCCTCCAACACCCTCGTCACCCGGATCGCCGACAGCTTCGCGAAGTACCGCTGGGCGCCGAACATCATCGGCCCGCAGTCGGGCGGCTCGGTGGAGGCCCTCCCGCTCCACCAGTACGAGGCCCTGGGAGAGGTCCAGACCAAGGTGCCCACCGAGGTCCAGCTCACCGAGCGGCGCGAGTTCGAGCTGTCGGAGGAGGGCTTCATCGGCCTCACCTACCGCAAGGACGCCGACAACGCCTGCTTCTTCTCGGCGAACTCGGTGCAGAAGCCCAAGACCTTCGGCCAGAGCGCCGTGGGCAAGGCCGCCGAGACCAACTTCCGCCTCGGCACGCAGCTCCCGTACATGTTCATCATGACCAGGCTGGCCCACTACATCAAGGTGCTGCAGCGCGAGCAGATCGGCAGCTGGAAGGAGCGGGCCCAGCTGCAGAAGGAGCTCAACGACTGGATCGGCCAGTACGTGGTGGACATGGAGAACCCGGGGCCCGACGTGCGCTCGCGCCGGCCGCTGCGCCAGGCCGAGATCACGGTGGAGGACGTGCCGGGGCAGCCGGGCTGGTACCGCTGCAACATGAAGGTGCGCCCGCACTTCAAGTACATGGGCGCGTCCTTCACCCTGTCCCTGGTGGGCAAGCTCGACAAGGAGTGACCGCAGTCACATCGCCCGTCGCCGCGGGGGGCGTAGCGTGAAGTCCGCGGGAGGCGATCACGCTTCCGAAACGAGGAGGACGACATGGAGCCGATCTGGTTGCAGGTGGAGTTCGGGAAGGGCGGGAAGCTGGAGAGCACGGACAGCGCCAAGCGCAAGGGGCTCGAGGGGTGGATCGAGGTCTTCTTCTACGAGCACGAGGTGAAGTCGCCGCGCGACGCCGCCACCGGCATGGCGAGCGGGAAGCGGCAGCACGGACCCGTGAAGTTCATCAAGCGGGTCGACTCCACCTCCCCGGGGTTGTGGCAGGCGCTCGCCAACAACGACACCCTGAAGAAGGCGGAGTTCAAGTTCTTCAAGAACAACCGCCAGGGCGAGCTGGAGCACTACTTCAGCGTGATGCTCGAGGACGGCGGCGTGTCCAACATCCACAGCCAGTTCAACCAGGCGGAGATGGCCGCCCGCGACACGGCCGCCGCCTCGGCGGGGGCGAAGCGCGGCGAGGCCGCGTTCGCGGCGCCGGCGCTGGAGGAGGTCTCCTTCACCTACCGGAAGATCACCTGGGAGCACAAGATCGCGAAGAAGATGGCCCAGGACGACTGGCAGGAGACTGCGTAGCGGGAGCGGCCGGGCGGGCGGAGGGCCCCGGCGGCCCCGCGCCCGCCGCGGCGACGGACCGACATGGGGCGCGCCCTCCTCTCGCGCATCGGCGGGCGCGACGCGTCGCCGCCCGAGGAGGTGGAGTCCATCGTGGCCCACCTCCGCGTGCTGCTGAACACGCGGCGCGGCGACGCGGTCTCCTGCCCGGACTTCGGCGTCCTCGACTTCTCCGACGTGGTCCACGAGTTTCCCGGGGCCATCCAGCAGCTGGTGAAGTCGATCCGGGCCACCATCCTGGAGTTCGAGCCCCGGCTGAAGAACGTCAGCGTCCGCCACGTCCCCGACGAGCACGCGCTCCAGCTCCGCTTCGAGATCCAGGCGCAGCTGGCGCGCGGGCGGACCGCGCGCACCCTCCGCCTCGCCACCACCGTGCGCCCCGGCGGGCGCTTCGACGTCGCCTGACCCGGGACCATGTTCAGCAAGTTCTTCCAGGGTGAGCTGGCCTACCTCCGGGGGATGGGGAAGGCCTACGCCGAGGCGAACCCCACCACCGCCGGCCTGCTCGCCGAGCGCGGCGGCGACCCGGACGTCGAGCGGCTCCTCGAGGGCTTCGCCTTCCTCGCGGCCCGCGTCCGCGAGCGCATCGAGGACGGCGTCCCCGAGATCGTCCACGCCCTCACCGAGATCCTCCTCCCCCACTACCTTCGCCCGGTCCCCGCCTGCTCGGTGGTGGAGTTCCTGCCCGTGCCCGGGGCGCTGCGGGCGCGGGTGCGCGTCGCCGCCGGCACCGAGCTCGCCAGCGTCCCGGTGGAGGGCACGCCCTGCCGCTTCCGCACCACCGCCGACCTGGACCTCGTCCCGGCGTCGGTGCAGGAGGTGGCGATGGACCAGGCCATCGGCGCGACGCCCGTGGTCCGGATCCAGCTGCAGACCTCGCAGCAGGCGCTCCCGGCGCTCCTGCAGCCGCAGGGGCTCCGCTTCTTCGTCCAGGGCGACCTGCCGCTGGCGGCGACCTTCCTCCTCTGGATCGCGCGCCACCTGCGCGGGGTGCAGGTGCGGGGGCTCGGGCCCGGCGCCGCGGCGGTGTCGCTCGACCCGCGCAGCGTCCGGCTCCCGGGGTTCGACCCGGAGATGGCGCTCCTCCCCTGGCCGCGGCTCGCGCCCCAGGGGTACCGGGCGCTGCAGGAGTTCTACACCCTGCCGCAGAAGTTCCTCTTCTTCGAGGTGCGGGACCTCCAGGCGGCGGCGGCCGCCGCGGGCGAGCGGTTCGAGATCCTCCTCCAGTTCGACCGGCCGCCCGAGCTGCCGGCGCGCCTGGCGCGCGAGACGGTCCGGCTCAACTGCGTCCCGGTGGCGAACGTCTTCCGGACCGCGGCCGACCCGCTCTCCTTCGAGACGCTGGGCGAGGAGCACCTGCTCCGCGCCTCCGAGATCCCGCCCCAGCACATGGAGATCTACGCGGTGGAGTCGGCGGTCGGCATCCCGGAGCAGGGGCCGCGCCGCCCCTACCGCGCCTTCGCCTCCTTCGCGCACGGCGCCGAGGGGAAGGAGGGCCGCTACTACCGGGTGCGGCGCGCCCTCTCGCCCATCGACGGCGGCCTCGACACCTGGGTCTCGGTCATGCGCCCGCTCGACGCCGGCCCGGGCGAGGGGGCGGAGGTGCTCTCCCTGGAGGTCACGGCCACCAACCGCTCGCTCCCGGCGCAGCTCAAGCTCGGCGAGATCTCCCAGCCCACGCCGTCGTCGCCCACCATCGCCCGCTTCCGCAACGTGGCGGCGGTGACGAAGCCGGCGCGCCCTCCCATCGGCACCGAGCTCCACTGGCGGCTCCTGTCTCACCTCGCCGCCAACCGCTCGCCCCTCGGAGACCCGGAGGTGCTGCGCGGCCTCCTCGAGCTCTACAACTTCCAGGGGCTCACCGACGAGCAGCAGGGCCGGGCCAACCGGCTCCGGGTCGAGGGGATCGCCCGGGCCGCCGAGTCGGCCTCGCGCCGCGTCGTCGGCGGCGCCCCGGCGCGCGGCAGCCGCTTCGAGCTCGAGCTCGACGAGGGCCACTTCGCCGGGCTGGGCGACGCCTTCCTCTTCGCCGCCGCCGTCGACGAGCTGCTCGCCTTCCAGGTGAAGGTGAACGCCTTCGTCGAGACCTCGCTCAAGCTCGTGCCCTCGCAGCGCGTCTACGGCTTCCCGCCGCGCACCGGGGGGCGCCCCCTCCTGTGAGCGCGGGCCCCGACGCCGCGGCGCAGCCCGCCGATCCGGTCGCCGACCGCGCCGGCCGCATCGAGACGGCGCGGCGCCGCGGCTTCGGCTCGCTCATGGCGCTGATCGAGCGCCTCTTCTTCGACGCCGCCGCCGAGGACGCCGGCGGCGCCCGGCCCGGCGAGGAGCGCATCCGCTTCCGCCACGACCCGAGGCTCAGCTTCGCCCCCTCGGACGTCGCCCGCGTGGAGCAGCGGACGCTTCCGCCGCCGGCGGACGACTTCAGCGCCAGCCCCCGCCCGGTCCTCGAGGTGACCACCGCCTTCCTGGGCCTCACCGGCACCGCCGGCCCGCTCCCGCCGTACCTGTGCGAGGAGGTGGCGCAGGAGGAGGCCGACCAGACCAGGCTCCGCGACTTCCTCGACCTCTTCCACCACCGGATCCTGACGCTCTTCCAGCGGGCCCGCTCCCGCTCCGACCTCCCCGGCGGACACCGCGCCGACCTCCGCGACGACTGGTCCCGGCGAATCCTGGCGGTGCTGGGCATCGACCAGGCGGCGCTGGCCCGCTCCGCGGCGCCGGGCTGGCGGCTCCTCCGCTGGGCGCCGCTCCTGGCGGAGCGGAACCCGACCGGTCCGGCCATCGAGGCCGCCGTCGAGGACGCGGTGGGCGAGGAGGTGCTGGGGGGAGCCCGCGCCACCGTGGAGCCCTTCGCCGGGGCCTGGGTGGAGATCGCGCCCGACGAGCGGAGCCAGCTGGGCCGGAGCGCCTCGGTGCTGGGGCGCGACCTCCTCCTCGGGCGCCGGATCTTCGACCGCGCCGGGAAGTTCCGCGTGGTCATCGGCCCCCTCGGCGCCGAGGGCTTCGCCCGCTTCACCAGCGGCCGCGAGCCCCTGCGCCGCGTCGCCCAGGCGGTGACCGCGCTCACCACCGAGCCCATCGACTGGCAGGTGGTCCTCTGGCTCTCGGCGGACGCGGCGCCGCGCCTCGAGCTCTCGGCCCGCGGGAAGACCCGCCTCGGCCGCAACAGCTGGCTGGGCGGCCAGGTCCGCGAGACGCGGATCCCGGTCGAGGTTCCGGCCTGACCCTTCACCCCCGAGGCCCCCATGCGCGTCGAGCCGAAGTCCCTGGTCCGCAAGCTCACCCCCACCGCCACCCGCGCCCTCGAGGCGGCGGTGGGCCGCGCCGCGGGCGCCGGCTTCTACGAGATCACCGTCGAGCACCTGCTGGCGCAGCTCCTGGAGCCGGACGAGGGCGACGTGGCGCGGCTGCTCCACAACTGGGCCGCCGACCGGAAGAAGCTCTCGGGCCGGGTGGAGCGCGAGCTCCAGCGCATGAAGACCGGCAACCCGGGCCGCCCGGTCATCTCCGAGAACGTCTTCAACTGGCTCGAGGAGGCCTGGCTGGTGGCCTCGCTGGAGCTCGGCGCCACCTCGCTGCGCACCGGCCACCTCCTCGTCCAGATGGTGGCCAAGCCGGACCGGTACACCGGCGAGGCCTACCCGGAGATCGAGGGGCTGAAGCTCGACGAGCTGAAGCGGGACTTCGAGACCGTGGTGGCGCCGTCGCCGGAGAGCTTCGAGGCGGCCCCCACCGCCGTGCCGGGCACGCCGGGCGCGCCGGCGCCGGGGGGCGGCGAGGCCCTGGCCCGCTTCTGCCAGAACTTCACCCAGAAGGCGCGGGAGGGGAAGATCGACCCCATCTTCGGCCGGCACCGCGAGATCCGGCAGATCGTCGACATCCTGGCGCGCCGCCGGAAGAACAACCCCATCATCGTGGGCGAGCCGGGCGTGGGGAAGACGGCGCTGGTGGAGGGGCTGGCCCGCTCCATCTCCGAGGGCAACATCCCCGACTCCCTCCGGAACACCGACGTCCTGGGCCTGGACCTCGGGCTCCTGCAGGCCGGCGCCGGGGTCCGCGGCGAGTTCGAGAACCGGCTCAAGGCGGTGCTCGCCGAGGTGAAGGCCTCGCCCAAGCCCATCGTCCTCTTCATCGACGAGGCCCACACCCTCATCGGCGCCGGGGGCGCCGCCGGGGGGAGCGACGCCGCGAATCTCCTGAAGCCGGCGCTGGCGCGCGGCGAGCTCCGCACCATCGCCGCCACCACCTGGTCCGAGTACAAGAAGTACTTCGAGAAGGACGCGGCCCTGGAGCGGCGCTTCCAGCCGGTGAAGGTGGACGAGCCGGGCGAGGAGGACGCGGTGCTCATGCTCCGCGGCCTGCGCGACACCTACGAGAAGGCCCACGGGGTGACGATCCGCGACGACGCGGTCACCGCGGCGGTGCAGCTCTCGCGGCGCTACCTCTCCGGGCGGCAGCTCCCCGACAAGGCGGTGGACCTCCTCGACACCGCCACCGCCCGGGTGAAGATGGCGCTGGCGACCAAGCCCGAGTCGCTGGTGGCGCTGGAGATGGAGCGCGCCGGCCTGGACCGGGAGCGCGAGGCGGTGCGGCGCGACGTCGCCGAGGGCCAGCGGGTCGACGACGGCACCGTCGCCAAGGTCGAGGAGCGGATCCGCGCCGCCGACGACCAGATCGCCGCGCTCCGGGCGCGGTTCGAGGCGGAGCGGGCCGCCGTCGACCGGCTGCGCCAGGCGCGGGCCGCCGCCACCGCCGGCCAGGGAAGCCGCGAGGCGGTGGACGCCGCGGCGGGCGATCTCGAGAAGACGCGGGGCGAGGAGCCGCTGGTCCACGCCGAGGTGGACGCCGACGCCGTCTCCCGGGTGGTGGCCGCCTGGACCGGGGTGCCGGTGACCAAGATGCGCTCCGACCAGATCCAGGCGGTGCTGGACCTCGAGAAGCGGCTCGGCGAGCGCGTGCGCGGCCAGCCCGACGCCCTGAAGACCGTGGGCGAGGTGGTGCGCATCTCGTTCGCCGGGATCCGGAACCCCGGCCAGCCGGTCGGGGTGCTCCTCTTCGTGGGCCCCTCGGGCGTGGGGAAGACCGAGACGGCGGTGGCCCTGGCCGAGGCCCTCTACGGCGGCGAGCGCTTCATGACCACCGTCAACATGTCCGAGTTCCAGGAGAAGCACACCGTCTCCCGGCTCATCGGATCGCCGCCCGGCTACGTGGGCTACGGCGAGGGCGGCCTCCTCACCGAGGCGGTGCGGCAGCGGCCCTACTCGGTCGTGCTCCTCGACGAGTGCGAGAAGGCCGACCTCGAGGTCATGAACCTCTTCTACCAGGTGTTCGACAAGGGGATGCTCACCGACGGCGAGGGGCGCGAGGTCGACTTCAAGAACACCCTCGTCATCCTGACGAGCAACCTCGGCACCGACCAGCTGGTGGCGCTGCACGAGGGGGGCGCCCGGCCCGCGGGGGAGGAGCTGGCCAAGGCCATTCGCCCGACGCTCTCCGCCCACTTCAAGCCGGCGCTGCTGGCGCGCATGACCATCGTGCCCTTCGGCCCGCTGCCGCGCGACGTGCTCCGGGAGATCGTGGAGCTGAAGCTCCGCGGCCTGGGGAAGCGGCTCGAGGAGACCCACCGCATCGCCACCGAGGTGGCGCCCGAGACCATCGAGAGCCTGGTGGGGCGCTGCACCGAGGCCGAGACCGGGGCCCGCAACGTGGACCACGTCCTCCGGGGCACGCTGTTGCCGCAGCTCTCGCGGGCGCTGCTCGAGCGCTTCACCTCCGGCGAGAAGCCGACCCGCCTCCGCGTGGGGATCGACGCCCAGGGCGGTTTCGCGCTCGACCTCAGCACCTAGCGCCGGGTAGAACAGAGCGCCATGATGCCCCTGGTCGTCCGGGTGGAGGACGCCGAGACCGGTGCCTCGTCCCAGTACGCCTTCATCCGCTCGCCGGTCCGGATCGGCCGCAGCGAGATCAACGACCTCCCCCTCGCGCAGGGCTTCGTCTCCACCTGGCACGCGGTGGTGCAGTTCGACGACCAGCAGGCCCAGTACGTCGACCTGGGCTCCACCAACGGCTCGATGGTCGGCGGCGCGCGCCTGGCGAAGAACGCGCCGCACCTCCTCGAGCCCGGGGCCGAGGTGCGCATCGGCACCCTGCGCCTCACCTTCGCGCGCCGGGCCACCGGCGAGCGCCAGGCGGTGCCGGCCCAGGCCACGATGTTCGCGATGCGGGCCGCCGACCTGAACCTCACGGCCCCGGGCGTCCCGGCGATGCCGTCGGGGACCCGGAGCGGGGCGGCCGCCACGCCGCCCGCGGCCCGGGTCACCGGGGCCGGGACCCCGCGCTCCACCGCCGCCGGGATGCCCGCCGCTCCCACCGGCCGGGCCACGGCCGCGGGGATGCCGGCGCCGCCGGCGGCGCGCGTCACCGGCGCCGGGCTGCCGGCCGCGGGCGCGCCGCCCATCCTGGACCTCCCGCCCGACCTGCTCTCCGGGGGCGCGC
>DATBLK010000074.1:0-2822 GCA_036555405.1 Anaeromyxobacteraceae bacterium | reverse complement strand
GCGCCGCCGCCGAGCAGCAGGCGCTGGTGCGCGACCCCACCAACCCCGACATCCACGACCTCGTGGGGCGCCGCAAGCTCCGGGACGGCGACGTGGACGGGGCGGTGGCCGCCATCCAGGAGGCGAGCCGGCGCGACCCGGTCCGCGTCGCCTTCTACGTCGACCTGGCGCACGCGCTCCTGCAGAAGCCCGGCGGAGCCAAGCAGGCGGTGAAGGCGCTCCAGGAGGCCGCGAACCGACTCCAGGGAAACGCCCGCATCGAGAAGCTCCTCGGCGACGCCTACCAGGCCGACGGCGACGTCGATCGGGCCGTGGCCCACTGGCAGAAGGCGGCCGAGGCCGACCGGAAGTACCCGGAGCCGCGCATCGCGCTGGCGCGGCTGGCGCGCGAGCGCAAGGACCTGCCGCGGGCGCTCGCCGAGCTCGACCGCGCCGTGAAGGACGCCGGCGAAGGGACCGGGGGCGCCGGCCTGGCCGCGGTCTACGTGGAGATGGCCGAGGTGGAGGAGTCGCGCGGGGCCAGGCCCGAGACCCTCACCGACCTCTACATCAAGGCGCTCAAGGCCGACGCGGGGAGCTGTCCGGCGCTCTACTGGCTGGGGCGACAGGCCGGCGAGCGCCGGAAGGTCGACGACTCCAGGGGGCTCCTCTCGGACTACCTGCGCATCTGCCCCAGGGGCCCGCGCGCGGCCGACGCCCAGCGGATCCTCGCGGGGCTGAAGTAGCCGGCCGGCGCCGGCGCGCCAGCCCGTCGACGTAGTGCGCCAGCGCCCAGAGGTCCTCCTCCGGGAGCGCGCCCGCCCAGGCCGGCATGGCCGTGCCGCCGACGCCCGCCGCGACCACGCGGTAGAGGTCGGCGAGCGCCGCGCCCGGTCGCACCGAGCGGAGCTCGTCGCGCGTGAAGTCGGGGGCGCGGAGCCGGCGGCCGTAGTCCGAGTCGCTGGCGACGGGCGCCCCGGGGTCCGGCCGCGGCTCCGGCGGCTCGCGGCCGAGCTCCCGCGCCCAGGCGGCGATCTCCGCCTCGGCGGCGTGGGCCGGGTGGCAGGCGAGGCAGCCGGCGGCGGCGTGGTAGAGGCGCCGGCCGCGCTCCTCGCCCGCGCCCGGCCGGCCGGCCCAGGGGTCCGGGCCCGGGACGACGGGCTGGCCCGGCTCCTCCTCGCCCCAGCGGGGCGAGAAGGTCTTGACGAAGTCGGCGACGTCGGCGACCTCGGCGGCGGTGAGGTTCCAGGCCAGCATCCCGGTCCCCCCGAGGCCGTCCCGCACCATGCGCCGGAGGTCGTCGTCGGTCGGCAGCGCGCCGGCGGGGACCGAGCCGAACTTGAAGAGGCCCGAGGTGAGGTCGCGGGGCGGCGGGTCGAGGTGGAGGCCGGTCGGGCCGCGCCCGTCCCCGCGGTCGCCGTGGCAGGTGCGGCAGGAGCGCCGGTAGACGCGCCAGCCCCGGTTCAGGACCTCGGCCGGGACGACCCGTCCGCCGAGCCGCTGCGGCTCGCGGAAGGGCGGCCGCCCCTCGCAGGCGCAGAGCGCCGCGACCAGCGCCGCCAGCGCCGCGCTGCGCCCCGCGCCCACCTCTCAGCGTCCCACCTTCCGGGCCGCCTCGCGCTCCAGCGCCTCGGCCGCGCGCCGGTAGGGCTCCGCCGGGTCCCCCTTCACGACCCGCGGGCGCCCCGCCGCCGAGCGCGCGTCGACCACCGCGACCGGGAGCCGCCGCCGCAGGCCGTCGGCCTCGACCTCGGCCTCGCAGGCCCCGGCCCCGACGGGCCAGAGCTGGCCCCGGTCGTCGCCGCGGCACACCGCCTCGTCGAGGCAGCGGGTGGCGAGCCGCCGCGGCGTCGCCGGGCGGCCCTCCTGGTCGAAGGCCCGCACCTCGAGCGGGAGGGGCCGGGGCTCGTCCTCGAGCCGGAGCTCGGGCGCCGCCGGGGTCACCTCGAGGCGCGAGAGCACGCGCACCGAGACCGGCACCTCGACGACCACCGCCCCGACGCGGCAGCGGAGCGCCGTGCTCCCCGGGCCGGCGGCGGTGACCGTGAGGTCGTTGCCCTGCGAGGCCGCGGTGGCGACGCGCGCGTCGCCGGAGTCCCAGGCGCAGTGGCGCCCGGGGAGCGCCTTGCCGTCCGCCGCCAGGGCCACGGCGCGGACGCGGGCCGACTGGCCGCGGGCGTAGAGCTGCACCGCGGGCGGGTCGACCTCGACGCGCACCGGGCCGCCGCAGCCGCCGAGCGCCGCCGCCAGGCAGGAGCCGAGGAGAGGGGCCGCTCGCATCCGGCCGGGATCCTACTGCGCGGCCGGCGCCAGGTGGTAGAGCATGGCGTAGACGAGGACGCCCGTCGCCGAGACGTAGAGCCACACCGGCAGGGCGACCCGGGCCGCGGGGCGGTGGCGGTCGAAGCGGCCGCGGAGGGCCATCGCCAGGACGAAGGCGACGAGGGGCAAGGCCGCGGCCGCGAGCACGGTGTGGCTCCCCAGCACCGCGAGGTAGGTGGCGCGCAGCGCTCCGCCGCCGGGGAAGCGATGCGTCCCGGTGAGCGCCAGGCGCGTGAGGTAGCTCACCAGGAACAGCGCCGAGCAGGCGACGGCGCCGAGCATGCGGCGCCGGTGGCGCTCGCGGTCGCCGCGCCGGATGGCGCGCCAGCCGGCCAGGAGCAGGATCGCGCTCCCGGCGTTCAGCGCCGCGTTCACCGGCGGGAGGACCTCGCCCAGGGTCATTCCATCAGGGGGCTGCGCCCCCTCCCCCGCCGCGCGGGGCCCTGCGGCGCTTCGCGCTTCGCGCTCTCGCCGCGCCCCGCGGGGAGGGGCTCCGCCCCTCCCCACCTTCGGTGGGGCCC
>DATBLK010000040.1:0-3440 GCA_036555405.1 Anaeromyxobacteraceae bacterium | reverse complement strand
CCCTTCCCCAGGCTGCTCACCACGCCGCCGGTGACGAACAGGTACTTGGTCTTCTTCGTGCGCTTCACCATGTGGCACCTCCCCCTTCACGCCCTGGCCAGCATCGCCCTCGCCCGCTCCAGATCCTCCGGGGTGTCCACGCCGAAGCCCCGGTAGCCGGTCTCCACCACCCTGATCCTGTGTCCGTGCTCCAGCGCCCGGAGCTGCTCCAGCGACTCCTCGCGCTCGAGCCGGCCGGGCGGCAGCCGCGCGAACTCCTGCAGGAAGTCGGCGGTGAAGGCATAGGCGCCCACGTGGGCGCGGGCCAGGGCGCTTGGTCCCCCCTGGCGCCGGTGCGGGATGGCGGCGCGGGAGAAGTAGAGCGCGTCGCCCCGGAGGTCCGAGACCACCTTCACCACCTGGGGCCGCTCCAGCTCGCCGGGGTCGAGCGGCCGCGAGAGGGTCGCCATGGAGACGCCGGGCGCCATGGCCTCGACCAGCGCCTCCACCGCGCCCGGCTCGATGAGCGGCTCGTCCCCCTGCAGGTTCACCACCACCTCGGCGCCGGGAAGGGCGCGCGCCGCCTCGGCGACGCGGTCGGTCCCGGTGGCGGCCGGGCCGGTCAGGACGGCCTCGGCGCCGGCGCCGCGCACGGCCGCGGCGATGCGGTCGTCGTCGGTGGCCACCGCGACCCGCCCCACGCCCCGGGCGCGCGCGGCGCGCTCGACGACGTGGAGCACCAGGGGCTTGCCGGCGAGAAGGGCGAGGGGTTTCCCGGGGAAGCGCGTCGCGCCGTACCGGGCCGGAATGATGACGATCGCCGTCCTCAAGCCGGGTGCATCAAGTACGTCTTCGGGGGCGATCCGTCAACCGCCTCCGGGAAGCGCCCGGAATCCGGTCGCTCCCGGCCGGTCCCCGGGGCGAGGGGGCGCGGAAATGCTAGCTTCCTCCTCCGTGCTCGTCCGCGTCCCCTTCACGGTGGAGCCGAACTACGCCGGCTGGCGGCTCGACCTGTACCTGCGCCAGAAGATCCGCCGCCTCTCCCGCGGCCGCATCCAGAAGCTCATCGAGACCCGGCTCGAGCACCAGGGCCCCCGGCCGCTGCGCCCGTCGACGCGCCTCGTCCCCGGGATGACCTTCGCGCTCCTCCGGGAGGCGGAGCCGGAGCCGGAGACGCCGCTCGACTTCGCCGTGGTCCACGACGACGGCGCGCTCGTCGCCGTGGACAAGCCGGCCGGGCTCCCGGTGCACCCGACGGCGCGCTACGCGCTCCACACCTTCACCGCGCTGGCGCGGGAGCGCTTCCCCGGGCGGAAGATCGACCCGGCCCACCGGCTCGACCGGGAGACCTCGGGCCTCCTGGCCTGCGGGGGCGCGCCCCCGCTCACCGCCCGCCTGAAGTCCGCCTTCGCCCGCGGGCGCGTCGAGAAGACCTACCTGGCGCTGGCGCTGGGCGCGCCGCGGGCGGAGGCCTTCGAGGTGGACGCGCCCCTCCGGCTCTCGGGCGCCTCGCGGGTGCGGCTCCGGATGCACGTCGACCGCGAGGGCCTCCCGTCGCGGACCGGCTTCGAGGTCATGGGCCGGCGGCGGACGCCCGACGGCGCTCCGGTGGCGCTCCTCGCCTGCCGCCCGCGCAGCGGCCGGCAGCACCAGATCCGCGCCCACCTGCTCCACGCCGGCCTCCCGCTGCTCGGCGACAAGATCTACGGCCCCGACGAGGAGATCTTCGACCGGTTCACCCGCGGCGAGATGACGGACGAGGACCGCGAGCGGCTGCGCCTCCCGCGGCAGGCGCTCCACGCCTGGCGGCTGGCCCTGCCGCACCCCGTGGACCGGGAGCAGGTCGCGCTCGAGGCGCCGCTGGCGGCCGACCTCCGGGCCTACTGGGAGGCGTGCGGGCCGCCCTGACGGATCTCACCCCCGCCGCCTCGCCTTTCGCCCCGCGACCGCCTCCGCCTTGGCGATGCGGGCCCGCTGCTTCACCGCCAGCAGGTAGAAGCGGCGGCGCAGCGCCTCCGCCTCGGCCTCGTCGAGGTCGCCGTGGCGCCCGCGCTCGGCCTCCCGCCGCTCCACGGCGCGGGAGAGGCTCACCGCCGCCGCCACCGAGACGTTCAGCGACTGGACGAAGCCGCGCATGGGGATGGCGTAGCGCTCGTCGGCGAGGCGCAGCGCCCCCTCCGAGACGCCCCGGCTCTCGTGGCCCAGGACCAGCGCCACCTTCCCCGCGAAGGAGAGGTCGGCGAGCGGGCGCGCGCCCTCCCCGAGGTGGGTGGCGTAGACGGCGAAGCCGCGCTGCCGCAGGCTCGAGAGGCACTCGCCGGTGCTCCGCCAGCGCACGACGTCGAGCCACTTGTCGGCGTTCTGGCTGATCTTCTTGTTCCGGTCGTAGGGCTTGAGCCGCCCCTCGACGACGTGCACCTCCTGGATGCCGAAGGCGTCGCAGGTGCGGAGCACGGCGTTCACGTTCTGCGGGTCGCTCAGCGCCTCGAGGACCACGGTGAGGGTGCGGGTGCGGCTCGCCACCGCGCGGTCGATGCGCTCGCGACGCTCCGGGAGCAGGAAGCCCGGGTCGCCGGGCGCCGTCACCGCGCCCTCCGCCGGGCGGGCCTTCGGGGCCGGCGCGGCGCGCGCCCGTCGAGCACGGCCAGCACCGCGTCGAGGAGCGCGGGGAGGCCCTCGCCGGTGACCGCGGAGATGGGGAGGACCGCGGGGACGCGCTTGCGCCGCCCCAGGCTCCGGGCCAGCGCCCGGGCCCCGGCGCGCGCCTCGGGGAGGTCGACCTTGGTCACGGCCAGGATCTGGGGCTTCGACGCCAGCTCCGGCGAGTGGAGGCGGAGCTCGGCGTTCACGGCCTCGAGGTCGGCCCCGGGGCTCCGCCCCTCGCCGGGCGGGGCGCCGTCGACGAGGTGGACCAGCACCCGGCAGCGCTCCACGTGGCGCAGGAACTGGTGACCCAGGCCGGCGCCCCGGTGCGCGCCCTCGACGAGCCCGGGGATGTCGGCGACGACGAAGCTCCGCTCGCGCCAGCCGACGACCCCCAGGATGGGCGCGAGCGTGGTGAACGGGTAGGCGGCGATCTTCGGGCGGGCGCGCGAGATGCGGCTGATGAGCGTCGACTTCCCGGCGTTCGGGAAGCCGACCAGGCCCACGTCGGCGAGGAGCTTGAGCTCGAGGAGGAGCTCCCGCCCCTCGCCCGGCGTCCCCGGCTCGGCGTGGCGCGGCGCCTGGTTGGTGGAGGTGGCGAAGTTCATGTTGCCCAGGCCGCCCCGCCCGCCCCGGGCGGCCAGGAACCGGTCGCCCGGGCGGGCCAGGTCGGCGAGGAGCTCGCCGCTCGCCGCGTCCCGCACCACCGTGCCCGGCGGGACGCGCAGGGCCAGCGTCCCGCCGTCGCGGCCGTTCTGGTCCGAGCCGCGCCCGGGCTCGCCGCTCCGGGCGGTGTGCTCGCGGACGTAGCGGTAGTC
>DATBLK010000026.1:0-10524 GCA_036555405.1 Anaeromyxobacteraceae bacterium | reverse complement strand
CAGGCGAGCGAACTCCTCGTAGCGCTCGCGCGCCTCCTCCTCCACCAGGATGGCGAGGTCGAGCGCGTCCCTGAGGTCGAGCTTCGCGAAGTCGATCACGTCCCCCCCTTTCCGGCGGCGCGCCCCGCGGCGCGCGCCGCTGTCATAACCGCACCTCCGCCGCCCGCCCACCCTCCTCGGGGTCGGCGCGGCCGGCGCAGGGCCCGGGCCAGGGCCGCGTCGGGCGCGCCCGACAGGAAGAGACGGGCGCCCTGGATGCGGATCTCCACCGGCCCCTCGCCCCGCCCGATGCCGCCCCGGCCGTCGTCGAGGTGGCGGTAACGGTCGGTGAGGAAGTGGACGCGCTGGTTGTCGGATCCCACGAAGCGCCGCCGCGCCGAGGCATGCGCCCGCTCCCAGCGCCCGTCGACGAGGAGGTCGCAGGCGGCGAGGAGGGCCGCCGGGCCGGGCCGGCGCAGGGCGCGGAGCTCCCCGAGGCGCCAGCCGCTGAAGGCGATGACGCCCAGCCCCGCGGCCCGGACCCCGGCGGCGATCCAGGCGAGCGGCGCCGCCTGCGCGAAGGGCTCGCCGCCGAGGAAGGTGACGCCCTCCACCCCGGGCGCCGCGAGGATCTCGGCGAGCACTTCGCGCGCCGGGAGGACCTCCCCGCCGCGAGCCGGCAGCATCTGCGGGTTGCAGCACCCGGGGCAGCGCAGGGGACACCCCTGCACCCAGAGTGCGTAGCGCCGGTACGGTCCCTCGGCCTCGGTGTCGGCGAGCCGGGCCGCCACGCGCAACGGGTGCGCGCCGCCGCCGGCTATCCCCACAGCTTCTCGTCGTGGAGCGGCACGATGCGCCCGCAGTGGACACAGATCTTCGTCCGGGTCCCGGCGACCGCGACCTGCCCGTTCGCGTAGGTGTGCTCGCAGTCGGCGAGCAGCCGGGACAGCTCCTCCTGGAGGCCGCGGATCTCCGACTCCCGCTTCGCGATCTGGTCGCGCAGGGCGTCCTTGCGGGCCAGCCGCTCGGCCTGGTTGATCCGGTTCTCCATCCGGGGCCCCCGAGCCACTAGAATACCGGGGCCGCTGGGGGTTGTCTCGCCGCGCTGCGCTCCCAGGTGCCCGGCTGGAGGTTCCCGGCGCTTCGGAGCTCGCTCCCGCCCGGGGTGTGGCACGGTGCCACACGGCTCGGCGGCGCGCTCGCCGAGCTCGAGCGGGCCGCAGGGCGCCTGCGCTGGCACGGCGACGGCGGAGGAGGGAAGGCCATGAGCGAGGAGCAACGCGGAGCGCCGAAGCCGGGCGAGCCCCTGCCCGAAGGCGAGGAGGCCTCCCCGCCCGGGTGGCGGACGATGGCGGCGGTGCGCTGGGCGCTGGTGGCGCTGATGGCCGCGGCCGCCGCCGGCGCCTGGGTGTACTGGGCGGCTCCGGCTCCGCGCGTCTCGAGCGCCCAGGCCAGCTACCAGTGCCCCATGCACCCCTCGGTCATCCAGGACCGCACCGGCTCCTGCCCGATCTGCGGCATGGACCTCGTCCTGGTCGAGCCCGGACGGAAGAAGGCCGCGGCGCCGGCCGCGTCCGCGGCCGGCCCGGGCAAGTTCTGGTGTCCCATGCACCCCGAGGTCTGGTCGGACGACCCCGAGGCCCGGTGCGAGAAGTGCGGGGGCATGAAGCTCGTTCCGCGCGAGGCGCCGCCTCCGCCGGCCCAGGGCGTCCGCGGCCTCGTCCCGGTCGACGTCAGCGCCGAGCGCGTCCAGCTCATGGGGATGCGCACCGCCAGGGCGACGCGCGCCCGGCTCGCGCCGCAGCTCCGCACCGTGGGGTACGTCTCCGCCAACGAGTCGACCCTGGCCATCATCACCGCCCGCTTCACCGGCTGGGTGGACGACCTCAAGGTGGCCCAGAGCGGCCAGAAGGTGGCGAAGGGGCAGGTGCTCGCGACCGTCTACTCGCCCGAGCTCACCACCGCCGAGCAGGTCTACCTGAACGCCGTCCGCTGGAACCGCGAGCCATCGGGCGGCAGCCAGGTCTCCGGCGGCCTCGACGCGGACGCGCGCAAGCGGCTCGAGCTGCTCGGCATCGCCGCCCAGGACATCGAGGCGCTGGCCAGGGCCGGCAAGGCGCCGCCCTCGACCCCGCTGCGCTCCCCGGTCGCCGGCTACGTCGCCCGGCGCGGCGCCCTCCCCGGCCTCTACGTCACCCCCGGCACCGAGCTCTTCCAGATCGCCGACCTCTCCAGCGTCTGGGTGGTCGCCGACGTCTACGAGTACGACATGAGCCGCGTCAAGGTGGGGCAGCGCGGCACCCTGGCGCTGGGCGCCTGGCCGGGCGAGCGCTTCGCCGGCCGGGTCCAGTTCATCTCGCCGGCGGTGAACCCGGAGAGCCGCACGCTCCAGGCGCGGATGGAGTTCCGGAACCCGGCGCTGAAGCTCCGTCCCGGGATGTACGGCGACGTCGTCATCGACCTCGACGCCGCCGAGGGCATCGTGGTGCCCGGCGAGGCCATCGTCGACACCGGCGAGCTCCAGTACGTCTTCGTGGTGAAGTCGGCCGGGCGCTTCGAGCCGCGCCCGGTGAAGCTCGGCGCCCGGGCCGAGGCGCAGGTCCACGTCCTCGAGGGGCTGGCCGAGGGCGAGACGGTGGTCACCACCGCGAACTTCCTCGTCGACTCCGAGAGCCGCCTGCGCGCCGCCGTCGAGGGCTTCCAGGGCCAGCACGAGGAGGCGCCGACCCCGGCCAAGGCCGCCGCGGGCAAGGAGGCCGGCCCCGACGGCCGGCACTCCCACTGAGGGCGCGCCGTGATCGCCAGGGTCATCGAGTCCTGCGCCCGGAACCGCGTCCTCGTGCTCCTGGGGGTGGCGGTCGCCGCCGCCGCCTCGATCTGGTCGATCCGGCACGTCAAGCTGGACGCCATCCCCGACCTCGGCGACCCGCAGGTCATCGTCTTCACCGAGTGGATGGGGCGGAGCCCGACCCTGGTCGAGGACCAGGTCACCTACCCCATCGTCGCCTCGCTCATCGCCGCGCCGCGGGTGGTGGACGTCCGCGGCTACTCGATGTTCGGGATGAGCTTCGTCTACGTCATCTTCGAGGAGGGAACCGACCCGTACTGGGCGCGGAGCCGGGTCCTCGAGTTCCTCTCCTCCCTCGGCCAGCGGCTCCCCGAGGGCGCCGCCCCGTCGCTGGGCCCCGACGCCTCGGGGATCGGGTGGGGCTTCCAGTACACCCTGGTCGACGAGACCGGGACCCACTCCCTCGACGAGCTCCGCACCTTCCAGGACTTCACGCTGCGCTACGCGCTGGGCGCGGTGCCGGGCGTGGCCGAGGTCGCGAGCGTGGGCGGCTACCAGAAGCAGTACCAGGTGACCGTCGACCCCAACAAGCTGCGCGCCTACGACGTCACCCTGGAAGAGGTCGTCGGCGCGATCCGCGACTCGAACAGCGACGTCGGCGGGCGGGTCATCGAGCTCGCCAGCCGCGAGTACTACGTCCGCGGGCGGGGGTACGTCCGGAACATCGGCGACGTCGAGCGCACCGCGGTGAAGGCCCGCGGCCCCAACGGCGTCCCGGTGCTGGTGAAGGACCTGGGCTCGGTGCACTTCGGCCCCGACATCCGCCGCGGGCTCCTGGAGTGGAACGGCGACGGCGAGGCGGTCGGCGGCATCGTGGTCGTGCGCTTCGGCGAGAACGTCCTCGACGTCGTCTCCCGGGTGAAGCAGAAGGTCGCCGACCTCGGCCCCTCGCTCCCCGCCGGCGTGCGCCTCGAGGTCGCCTACGACCGCTCCGCGCTCATCCACCGCGCCATCGACACCCTGAAGAAGGCGCTGCTCGAGGAGGCCATCGTCGTCTCCCTGGTCATCATCCTCTTCCTCCTCCACCTCCGCTCGGCGCTGCTCCCCATCCTCTCCCTGCCGCTCTCGGTGGCGATGGCCTTCGTGCCCATGTGGCTCCTCGACGTCCCCGCCACCATCATGAGCCTGGGCGGCATCGCCATCGCGGTCGGCGCCACCGTGGACGCCGAGATCGTGATGATCGAGGCCAGCCACAAGAAGCTGGAGCACGCCCCGCCGGGCGCCGACCGGCGCCGCCTCCTCGCCGAGGCGGCGCGCGAGGTGACGCCGGCGATCTTCTTCTCGCTCCTCGTCATCGCCGTGGCCTTCCTCCCGGTCTTCACCCTCACCGGCCAGGCCGGCCGCCTCTTCCGGCCGCTGGCCTTCACCAAGACCTTCGTCATGCTGGCGGCGGCCCTCCTCTCCATCACCTTCGCCCCGGCGATGCGCGACCTCCTCATCCGCGGCCGCATCCGGCCGGAGGCCAACCACCCGGTCTCGCGCTTCATCATCCGGCTCTACCGGCCCTTCGTCTTCGTGGCCCTGCGGCGCCCCAAGTCCACGGTGGCCATCGGCCTGCTGGCGGTCCTCTCCGCGGTCCCGCTCCTCGCCAGGCTGGGCCACGAGTTCATGCCGCCGCTGAACGAGGGGGACGTCCTCTACATGCCGACGACCCTGCCGAACCTCTCCATCGAGGAGGCGAAGCGGCAGGTCCAGATGCAGGACCGGGTGCTCCGCGGCTTCCCGGAGGTGGAGACGGTCTTCGGGAAGGCGGGCCGCGCCGAGACCGCCACCGACCCGGCGCCGCTGACGATGGTCGAGACCACGGTCCGCCTCCGGCCCCAGGAGGAGTGGCGCCTCCTGCCGCGGCAGCGCTGGTACTCGGGCTGGGCGCCGCAGTGGCTCGCGGTGCCGCTCCGGCTCCTCTGGCCCGACCGGACCCGCATCACCTGGGACGAGCTCACCGCCGAGATGAACAAGGCGATGCAGTTCCCGGGCTGGACCAACGCCTACACCATGCCCATCAAGGCGCGCATCGACATGCTCTCCACCGGCGTGCGCACGCCGGTGGGCGTGAAGGTCCTGGGCACGAGCCTGGAGGAGATCGAGCGCGTGGGCGTGGCGCTCGAGGGGGTGCTGGCGCCGGTGCGCGGCACCCGCTCGGTGTTCTACGAGCGCAACACCGGCGGCCTCTACCTCGACATCGTCCCCAACCGCGACGCCCTGGCCCGCTACGGCCTCAGCGTGGGGGCGGTGCAGCGCACGGTGGAGGCGGCCATCGGCGGCTCGCCCATCGCGGTCACCGTCGAGGGGCGCAAGCGCTTCAGCATCAACGTCCGCTACCCGCAGGACCTCCGCAACGACGTGGAGCGGCTGCGGCGGGTGCTGGTCCCGGTGAAGGGCGGCGCCGGCGGCGGGATGGGGCGCAGCGGCGCTGCGGAGCCCCCGGAGCCGCCCAGGGTCTACCTGGCGCAGATGGGCGGCGGCATGGGCGGCCAGCAGCAGCCGGGGGCGGGGCGCCAGCGGAGCGTCCCCGGCTCGCTCTCCGACGCCCCCTTCGTCCCCTTCGGCTCGAACCTCGGCGTCTCCGACCAGGGCGCGTTCCGGGTCGACGCCGGCGGCGAGCGCGGCGGGAAGGTGGCCTTCGTGCCGCTGGCCCAGGTGGCAGACGTCCGCATCGTCGGCGGCCCGCCCATGGTGCGCGACGAGGGCGGCCTGCTGGTGGGCTACGTCTACGTCGACGTGGACCAGACCCAGCGCGACATCGGCGGCTACGTCGACGACGCCAAGGCGGCGGTGCTCGCCGCGGTGGAGCGCGGCGCCCTGAAGCTCCCCGAGGGGACGTTCCTCAAGTGGACCGGGCAGTACGAGCAGCTCCAGAAGATGGCGGAGCGGATGAGGATCGTCATCCCGGCCACCCTGGTCATCGTCCTCCTCCTCCTCTACCTCCACTTCAGGAACTTCACCGAGGTGCTCATCGTCCTCCTCTCCATCCCCTTCGCGCTCGTCGGGTCGATCTGGCTCCTCTGGCTCCTCGACTACCGGCTCTCGACGGCGGTGTGGGTGGGGATCATCGCGCTGGTGGGGCTGGCGGCCCAGACCGGCATCGTGATGATCGTCTACATCGACGCGGCCTACGAGCGGCGCCGCGCCGCCGGGAAGATCCGGGACCTCTCCGACATCGTCTGGGCGCACATGGAGGGGACGGTGATGCGGGTGCGCCCCAAGCTCATGACGGTGGGGACGATGCTGCTGGGCCTGGTGCCGCTCCTGTGGGCCACCGGCTCGGGCGCCGACGTGATGAAGCGCATCGCCGCGCCCATGGTGGGCGGGCTCGTCACCAGCGCCTTCCTCACCCTGGAGATCATCCCGGTGGTCTACACCTACTGGCGTCAGGAGCAGGTCCTGTGGGAGCGGCTCGAGCCCGTCGACGCCCCGCGCCTCGCGGCGCTGCGGCGCTTCACCCGGCTGCAGAGCGCCGGCTGGACCGGCCTCGCCCTGGGCCTGGCGGTCCACTTCTACTGGCCGCTCCCCCGCTGGCTCCTCGGGCTCGCGCTGGCGGCGTCGGCGGCGGCGGTGGTCGCCGGGACCGCGGCCTACCTGGCGGCGCGCCCCGCGGCCCGGCGCCTCGTCTGGCCCGCGGCGGCGGCGAGGCCGGCGGCCGAGGGATTTTGACAGCCGACCGGGTGTTCGCTAGCGTCCAGCGCCCGACCCCATCGTCTAGAGGCCCAGGACGCCGCCTCCTCAGGGCGGAAACCGGGGTTCGAATCCCTGTGGGGTCAAATGGTAGCGTCCAGGGCGCAAGACCCCATCGTCTAGAGGCCGAGGACCCGGCCCTTTCAAGGCCGCGACCGGGGTTCGAATCCCCGTGGGGTCATTTCCGCCGCCGCAGCGCTCCGGCCGTCCTCGGCCTCGGGCGCGCCTGCGGCGCGCGGACGATGGTTCCCGTCGTCGGGAGAGCCGAGGCGCCGGCCCTTTCAAGGCCGCGACCGGGGTTCGAATCCCCGTGGGGTCAACCACTCAGGCCGGGATCGGCCCCGGCGCCAGGCCCTTCCGGGCCAGGAAGCCGGGGTCGAACACCTTGGACGCGTAGCGGCTGCCGTGGTCGCAGAGGAAGGTGACGATCCGGAGCCCCTCGCCGCGGTGGCGGCGCGCGATCTCGTAGGCGGCGCGCACGTTGAGCGCCGACGAGGTCCCCACCACCAGCGCGTCCTCGCGGGCCAGGTGGTAGAGCATCTCGATCATCTCCTGGTCGGTGACCCGCATCGCCTCGTCCACGCGCGCCCGGCGGAAGTTCTCGGTGACGCGCATGATGCCGATGCCCTCGGTGATGGAGCTGCCGGTGGTCTCCAGCCTCCCCTCCCGGAACTGGCAGTAGAGGCCCGAGCCGAGCGGGTCCGCCAGCACCACGCGGGCCTCGGGCCGGCGGGACTTCAGATGGCGGCTCACGCCCGACATCGTGCCGCCCGAGCCGACGGAGCAGACCAGGACGTCGACTCGACCCCCGGCCTGCTCGAGGATCTCCGGCCCGGTGGTCTCGGCGTGGAAGTCGCCGTTGGCGACGTTCTCGAACTGGTTGGCCCAGAACCAGCCCTCGCGCTCGGCCGCGATCCGGGCCTGGTGGAAGAAGTGGCCCGGGTCGGCGAAGGGGACGGGCTTCACCCTCCGCACCTCGACGCCCATGGCCTCGAGGAGCTCGTACTTCTCCCGCGCCTGGTCGTCGGGCATCGTCACCACCACCCGGTAGCCGCGCTCGCGGCCCAGGAGGCCGAGCCCGATGCCGGTGTTCCCGGCGGTGCCCTCGACGATGGTGTCGCCCGGGCGGAGCCTCCCCTCCTCCTCGGCCCGCCGGATCATCCCCTTGGCGGCGCGGTCCTTGATGCTGCCGCCCGGGTTCAGGAACTCGGCCTTGCCGAGGATCTCGCAGCCGGTGATCCTCGAGAGCGAGCCGATGCGGAGCAGCGGCGTGTTGCCGACCGCGTCCCAGAGGGTTCCGACCGGGGGCGCCACCGTGGCCACTTACCGCAGCGACGGGCCCGGCGCCAGCCCGGCGACCCACCCGGTCGGTGCCGCCCCGGGCGACGCCGGACATGGAGGGGACGCATGCGCCGAGCCCCGTCCCTGGCTGCCGCCTCCCTCGCCGCCGCCCTCGGAGCCTGCGCCGGCGCGCCGACCCGGCCCCTCGACCCGGGAGCGGCCGCGGCGGCCGCCCGCGCCGCCGACGCCGCCTTCTCGGCGTCGGTCGTGTCCCGCGACGAGCGCGCCTTCCTGGCGCTCGTCGCCGAGGACGCGGTCTTCGCGGGCGGTCGGCGGCTGCAGACCGGGCGCGACGAGGTGCGCGCCGCCTGGGCCGTCTACTTCGGCAAGGACGCGCCCGACTTCCGCTGGGCGCCGGACGGGGGCGGCGCCGCCGGCTCCGGCGACCTCGCCTGGACCACGGGCCGCTGGCGGATGGAGCGGAAGGACGCCTCCGGGACGCCCGCCGCCGCGGAGGGCCGCTACCTCTCGGTGTGGCGGCGGGCCGGCGAAGCCTGGCAGGTGGCGCTCGACTGCGGGTACCGGCCGGCGGACGAGCTCGGCCCGCTCGAGCGAAGGCCCCTGCGGACGCTCACCTCGGCGGACGGCTCGCTGGAGGCGGCGCTCGGCTCCTGGACGCGCGCCGCCGGCGGGCCGCGCCGCGGCGCCTACCTCACCGTCCGGGAGCGCGCCGGAGGGGCCTGGCGCACCCTCCACGATGCGGCCGCGGGTTTCGCGGAGCCCACCCCCCCGCCCTGAGCCCTCAGCCCCGCTCCCTCCACGGCGACCCCGACCGCAGCGCCGCCAGGATGGCGCGCGTCGAGCGGGAGCGGTTCAGCGTGTAGAAGTGGACGCCCGGCGCCCCGCGGCGAAGGAGGTCGCCGCACTGGAGGCTGGCGTGGGCCACGCCGAGCTGCAGCGAGGCGTCGGGGTCCTCGCGGCGCGCCGCCATGGCGGCGTGCAGCATGGGGGAGATGGACGCGCCGCACATCTGCGTGAAGCGCTCGGCCTGCTCCAGGCTGGTGAAGGGCATGATGCCCGGCAGGATGGGGACCGAGATGCCCGCGGCGCGGGCGCGCTCCAGGAAGCGGAAGTAGTGGGCGTTGTCGAAGAAGAGCTGCGTCACCAGGAAGTCGACCCCGGCCTCCACCTTCACCTTGAGGTGGGCGAGGTCGAGGCCCAGGTCGCGCGTCTCCAGGTGGCCCTCGGGGTAGCAGGCCGCGCCCAGGCAGAACGGCCAGCGGCGCGGATCGGAGCGGACGAAGGCCACGAGCTCCGAGGCGAAGCGAAAGCCCTGCGGGTGCGGCGCGAAGGCCGGCGCGCCGCGGGGCGGGTCGCCGCGCAGCGCCAGGACGTTCTGGATGCCGGCGGTCGCCACCTCGTCGAGGACCTCGGCGATCTCGGCGCGCGAGGCGCCGCCGCAGGTGACGTGGGCCACCGCCTCCACCTCCACCTCGCGCCTCAGGCGGCTCACGAGCTCCACCGTCTTCCGCCGCGTGGAGCCGCCGGCGCCGTAGGTGACGGAGACGAAGGCCGGCGCCAGGGGCCGGAGCGCCTCGGCGGTGGCGAGGAGCTGCCGCTCCCCCTCCTCCGTCTTCGGCGGGAAGAACTCGAAGCTGAAGACGGGCTCGCCGCGCTCGCGCGCGAAGCGAAGGATGTCCGAGACCTTCACGCGGCGAGGTTATCCCGCCCCACCCCCCGGCGCCACGCCGCTCCGGCGGCCGTGGCGCGAAGAGCCCGGGGCGGCGGCGATCAGCGCGCCAGCTCCAGGAGGCGCGCCCAGAGCGCGTCGGCGCCGGTCCCCTCGACGGCGCTGAACGGGATGGCGGCCTCGGGAGGGAGCCCGAGCCCCATGGCCGCGGCCCGGGCCGCGGCCTGCCGGCGCGTCCGCGGGAGCTTGTCCACCTTGGTCGCCGCCAGCAGCACCTGGCGCCCGCGCGCCGAGAGGAAGGCCAGCGCCTCCCGGTCGCCGGGCTGCGGCTCGTGCCGCGCGTCGACGATCAGCACCACGGCCCGCAGGACCTCCCGGCCCCGGAGGTACTCCTCGATCATCCCCGCCCACCGATCGCGCTCGGCCCGCGACACCCGGGCGTAGCCGTAGCCCGGCAGGTCGCAGAGGCGGATGGCGATGGGACGGGCCGCCGGCGAGGGCTGGACCTCGACGCGGAAGAACTGGAGCGCCCGGGTGCGCCCCGGCGTGCCCGACACCCGGGCGAGGCCGGTCCGGCCCGCCAGGGCGTTGAGGAGCGAGGACTTCCCGACGTTGGAGCGGCCGGCCAGGGCGAACTCGGGAAGCGGCTCGGCGGGCCACTCGGCGCGGCGGGTCGCGGTCTTCAGGAATTCCGCCGCGGAGACCCTCACGCCGTTCCCCGGCCCTCGGCCGCCGGCCTCGCCAGCGCCTCGCCGAGCTCGGCGAGCATCTCCTCGAAGCGGGAGGCGGAGCGGTGGCTCGAGCCGGCGAGCACGATGGTCCCCGGCTCGACGCGAGCCCAGAGGCGGCGGTGGACCGCGAAGAAGGCCACCAGGAGACCGCAGAGGAGGAGCACGCAGCCCACCCACAGGACCCAGAAGGCGCCGGGGTCGTGGGCGATCTGCAGGCCGGTGAGGTAGACCTTCTTCAGGCCGGTGAACTCCACCGAGTAGCGGTCGGGCCGGTTCTGGGCGTCGAACTCGGGGCGCTCCTGGAAGACCCAGAAGGTGGT